>JAIKZT010000167.1 GCA_024682015.1 Clostridia bacterium | reverse complement strand
TCTGCGCGGCCTCTCTCCCCCGGCCGCAGGCTGTGAGCGCCACCATCAGAATGAACAGCGTGATCGTCTTCAATTTCATCCCAACCTCCTCTTGAATGATTACAGTATAGTATATCAAAAACTCCCGCCGCGTGCTACTGCTTCGGCAGGAGTTTCTGCATTTTGACACATGGGGACGGTTCCTTGTCCCATTTTAATATATCAACATCAGGTCCTCACCTGCAGCAGTTCATTTTGGGACAAGGAACCGTCCCCGTGTCTCAAAAGGAAAAGGACGGCCTCCGAAGAAGCCGCCCTTGTGAGTTCTAAAGTTTAGGAATTACATCATTCCCATTCCGCCGCCCATGCCGCCGCCTGCGGGCATCGGGGGTTCGGGTTCCTTGATGTCCACGACGCCTGCCTCGGTGGTGAGGAGGAGGCTGGACGCGGAAGCCGCATTCTGCAGCGCGGAGCGGGTGACCTTCGTCGGGTCAACGATGCCGGCTGCCATCATGTCCTCGTACTTCTCGGTGGCTGCGTTGAAGCCTACGCCCTTATCGGCTGCCTTGACTGCCGCCACGACGACGCTGCCTTCGTAGCCCGCGTTCTCCGCGATCTGGCGAACGGGTTCCTCGAGCGCTCTGACGATGATCTGCGCGCCGGTCTTGACGTCGCCGCTCTGCTTGTCGGCGTACTCCTTAACGGCCGGAATGATGTTGCACAGCACGACGCCGCCGCCGGGCACGATGCCTTCTTCGACAGCCGCTCTCGTCGCGTTCAGCGCGTCTTCGATGCGGAGCTTCTTTTCCTTCATCTCGGTCTCGGTAGCCGCGCCGACCTGGATGACCGCTACGCCGCCGGACAGCTTGGCCAGTCTTTCCTGGAGCTTTTCCTTGTCGAATTCGGACGTGGTCTCCTCGAGCTGCGCGCGGATCTGCGCGACTCTGGCCTTCAGTTCGTCCTTGGAACCGGCGCCATCCACGATGGTGGTGTTATCCTTCGTGACCTTGACGGTGTTGGCAGTGCCGAGCATGTCGATGGAGGCATCCTTCAGCTCGTAGCCGAGTTCGGAGGAGATGACCGTGCCGCCCGTAAGCACTGCGATGTCTTTCAACATTTCCTTGCGTCTGTCGCCGAAGCCCGGAGCCTTGACCGCGACGCAGTCGAACGTGCCTCTGAGCTTGTTGACCACGAGGGTCGCCAGCGCTTCGCCTTCGACGTCTTCGGCGATGATGAGCAGCTTCTTGCCGGTCTGGACGATCTGTTCAAGGATGGGCAGGATCTCCTGAATGTTCGAGATCTTCTTATCGGTAATCAGGATGTAGGGGCTGGACAGGACGGCTTCCATCTTGTCCGGATCGTTGACCATGTAGGCGGACAGATACCCTCTGTCGAACTGCATGCCTTCGACGACCTCCAGGGCCGTCTCCATGGACTTGGACTCTTCGACGGTGATGACGCCCTCGTTGCCGACCTTTTCCATGGCATCGGCGATCATCTTGCCGATCTCTTCATCGCCTGCGGAAACGGACGCGACGTTCGCGATGGCTTCCTTGCTGTCGACCTTCTGGGAGTTCTTCTTGATCTCTTCAACGGCTACGTCCACGGCGCCCTGAATGCCCCTCTTGAGGATCATCGGGTTCGCGCCTGCGGCCACGTTCTTGAAGCCTTCACGGATGATGGACTGCGCGAGCAGCGTGGCGGTCGTGGTGCCGTCGCCGGCGACGTCGTTCGTCTTGGAAGCGACTTCCTTGACGATCTGGGCGCCCATGTTCTCGAACGCGTCTTCAAGCTCGATCTCTCTGGCGATGGTGACGCCGTCGTTCGTGATGAGCGGGCTGCCGTACTTCTTTTCGATGAGCACGTTTCTGCCCTTGGGGCCGAGCGTGATCTTAACCGTATTTGCAAGCTGGTCCACGCCGGACTGCAGTTTTCTTCTGGCTTCTTCGCCGTAATTGATTTCTTTTGCCATGGTGCTGCCTCCCTATTCCACGATCGCTAAGATGTCCTTCTGGGACATGATGATGAATTCGTCGCCGTCCGTCTTGATCTCGGTGCCGGCATATTTGGAAAAGATGACCTTGTCCCCAGCCTTGACTTCCATCTTGACCTCGTCCGTTCCCGGACCTACCGCGATGACCTCGGCCATCTGGGGCTGCTCTTTCGCAGCGCCCGCCAGAATGATGCCGCCCTTGGTCTTCTCTTCGGCCTCGACGCGCTTGATGAGGACTCTGTCTCCTAACGGTTTTACTGTCATGTCTACAATCTCCCTTCGTATGTGAAATGTAATTCAAGCGTTTTATTAGCACTCATATCTCCTGAGTGCTAAATAGATTATACACCATTCTTTCCCGAATGCAATACCCTATTTCACTTATTTAAACTTAAATCCGCGGATCTCCACTTCCACGCCCAGCACGTTGAAGGCGGTCATGTAGGCGACTTCGCCCGCGACCGCGCGCTGGACCGCCAGAGCCGCTTTGCGCACCTGGCAGCCATACTCGAACTGCAGCACGATGCGGATGTACATGCCCTCGTCGCTGTTCTCGCTCGACACCCACAGTACGCCCGCGACGCCCGGGGTGACGGAGGCTATGTGCTGGACGATGTCCGAGACGACCTTGTCGGAGATCTCGTAGCGGCCGAGGTAGCTGAACGTAGGCCGCACCACGGTCTTCTCCGTCGCGACGGGCCGCCTCAGCCCCACGTTTTTCAGCGTTCGCTTCGGGTCAATGAAATAACCGGAAAACTGGCGCCTCACCTCGAACGTCGGCGCCGGGATGACGTGCGTGCCGTCCTCCTTGCGCTCCCGCGAGGCCCGGTTTCGCTCCGCCTTCGTCGTGATGTCCTCGATGTGGATGATGCGGGTCGGCGCGGGAAGCCCCAGGCGTTCCGCGATCTGCTCCACCATGCGGTCGGACGTCCCCAGGATGAGGATGCTGTCGGGCTTCGTGCGGCGTATGGCTGCCCTCACCTCGACACAGTGGTCGTTGTTCATGAACAGCGCCGTCTTGACCGCGCCCATGCGCGTGGCCTGCTTCTTCGCAGAGATGCCCGCCACGATGTTGCTGCCGTAGATGAACAGCCCGTCGTCGATGATGGCGGGGATGCGCATGCGGCCGCACAGTTCGCTGGCGTTATAGCTTTTTCCCGTTCCGCTCTTGCCGGAAAGCCCGTAGGTCCTCATGGAGATGCACCTGCATTTGAGTTAGCCAATGCTAATTCATTCCATTCTTGACAAATTGGTTACGAAATTAATTTTTGTGCTTGCAATTCTGAAAAATATGCTATACTGTCCTTGGACTAGAGGTCCGATACGTCTTCAGAACAAAGGAGGAACACAATATGGCATATGTAATCGGTGATGCTTGCATCAGTTGCGGTGCCTGCGCAGCGGAGTGCCCCGTAGAAGCTATCGCGGAAGGCGACGGCAAGTACGAGATCGACGCTGAAAAGTGCATCGAGTGCGGTGCCTGCGCGGCTACCTGCCCCGTAGAAGCTCCCCACGCCTAACTGATTCAGCACAAGGTAAAGGAAATAATAGCCGTTTCCCTCGGGAAGCGGCTATTTTCTTGCGTTTAGATCTGTTCCGGATGGTTGATGTAGTACACCAGGCTGTGGAGGTTGTCCGACAGGTGCACGTTCTCCATGGGTATGTCGGGTGACCCCTCCAGATCGATGGGGGCGAAGTTCCAGATGCCCCGCACACCGCCCGCGATGAGCTTGTCGCACGCTTCCTGCGCGTGCTCCTTCGTGACGGTGATGACGCCGATGTCCGGCTTGTTTTCCCGGAGATACTCCTCCAGACAGGCCACGTCGCGGATGAGGACGCCGCTCTTCTCTTTGCCGATGAGGTCTTCCTTGACGTCGAACAGGGAGATGACCCTGAAATCATCGCTGTAGGAGCTGATAAAGCTGTTGATGGCCTGACCGAGGCGTCCGCTGCCCACGATGACCATTCTATATTGCGTTCCAAGGCCGAGGATCTTTTCGATCTCCGCCTTCAGATCCTTAACGTTATAGCCGTATCCCTGCTGGCCGAAGCCGCCGAAATGGTTCAGATCCTGCCGGATCTGGGAGGCCGTATACCCGATCAGCTTGGAAAGTTCACCCGAGGATATCCGCTCTGCCTTGCTGTTCTCAAGATCTTCTAACGCGCGCAGGTAGCGGGGAAGCCGCCTGATGACCGCCGGAGAAATCTTTTCGTTCTGTCTCATGTTTCATATCCTTTCCCAAGCGTTAGCTCACCTGTTAATTTTATCACTATCTCAGCGATTTTCACAACAGTTTTTTACTGTGACGCGGATAGCTGTCCTCCGCGCCGTTTTTATGATAAAATATAAAAGTTATGAGCATCATTACCGCATCCAAACTGAATAAGAGTTTCGGGATCGAAAGCGTGCTGGAGGACGTGACGTTCCACATCAACGCGGGCGACCGCATCGGCATCGTCGGCGCCAACGGGGCCGGGAAATCCACGCTCATGCGCATCCTGGCGGGCGAACTCGCCGCGGACGACGGCGACCTGTACTATGAAAAAGGCACTCGGATGGGTTACCTGAAGCAGCGCGACCACTTTCCCGACGGCGGCACCGTCCGCGAGGAGGTCGCCAAGGCAGCCAGTCCCGAGCAGAAGGCGCATTTTGAGGAGGTTCACGGGTATTCCTACGAAAAGGGATCCGTCGGCATCCTGCGCAGCCTCGCGTTCACGGACGACTATTTCGACAAGCCCGTCGGCACCCTGTCGGGCGGCGAGCGCACGCGCCTAGCCATGGCGTCGCTTCTGCTGCAGGAACCGGACATCCTCCTGCTGGATGAGCCCACGAACCACCTGGACATTGGCACGCTCAAGTGGCTGGAAGGCTACCTGAAGAACTGCCGCAGCACGCTCGTGATCATCTCGCACGACCGCTACTTCCTCGACCGCGTCGTCACCCGCATTTTCGAAATTGAAAATCGCCGGCTCAACGCCTACGAGGGAAACTATACGACGTACAAGGAAAAGAAGCAGCTGCGCTACGAGCAGGACCTGCGCCACTACGAGCAGCAGAGAGCCGAGATCGCGCGGCAGGAGGAGATCATCCGGCGGTTCAAGGAGCACAATACCGAGCACCTCGTGAAGCGCGCCCAGAGCCGGGAGAAGCGCCTCGCGCAGCTCGAACCGATCCGAAAGCCCGCCCTGTTCCACGAAAAGCTGCACATCCGCTTCGAGGAAAAACTGAAGAGCGGCACGGACGTGCTGCAAGCCGAAGACCTCGCCATGAGCTTCCCCGCGGAGGGCGGCGGCAGAAAGCCACTGTTCGCCGGGGTCAGCATGGACATCAAAAAGGGCGACCGTATCTGCATGGTCGGCCCGAACGGCGTGGGCAAGACGACCCTGCTGAAGATCATCCTCGGCGAGCTCGTCCCCGACAGCGGCTGGCTTCGCCTGGGGCAGAACGTGCTGCCCGGCTACTACGACCAGGAGCAGCAGCTGCTCGACATGAACAAGACCGTGCTCGACGAGATCCACAGCACGTACATCAAGTACGACCAGGTGGAACTGCGCAAGCTCCTCGGACGGCTGGGGTTCTACGGCGACGACGTGTTCAAGCAGGTGAAGGACCTCGCCGGCGGCGAGAAGGCGAAGCTGTCGCTGCTGAAGCTCATGATGACGGGCGCGAATTTTCTCATCCTCGATGAGCCGACGAACCACCTGGACATCGCGGCCAAGGAAGTGTTCGAGGATGCGCTGATGGAATTCCCAGGGACGCTGCTCATCGTGTCCCACGACCGCTACCTGCTGCAGAAGATCCCCACGGCCATCTACGAACTGGGCCGGGACGGCATTACCGTCTATCTGGGATCCTACGACTATTACGAACAGAAATCCTCGTCCGTTTCCTCCGGGAAGGCCTATCTGGAAAGCCTGGGCAAGGCAGCCGGGGCGAAGGATCCAGCCGCCGCGCTGACGAAAGAAGAGCGCATCGCGCAACGCGCGAAGGAGAAGGAAGAAGCCGCGGAGAAGCGCAAAAAGCAGCGCAGACTGGAGCTGGCTGAAGAAATGGTCCAGAAGGGCGAAAATCGGGTCACAGAGCTCGAAAACCTGCTCTGCCTGCCCGAGATATTCTCCGATCCCGAAAAGGCCAGAAAAGCGAATTCTGAGCTTCTGGAGGCCAAAGCGCAGCTGGAAGAGTACTACGAAGCCTGGATGGCGCTGCAGGAAGAACTCTAAAAAAAATTCTTGCACATACGGCTCGGTATATTATAATTTAGGTAAGTCTAGTAAGGCGCCTGAGCAAGGCGCATCAACGGAGGATAATATGATTTTTGAAAAAGTTCGCGAAATCATCGCGGAACAATTGGACGTCGATCCGGACGATATTACAATGGAAACCAGCCTCACCAAAGATCTGGAAGCGGATTCGCTCGATGCCGTGGAGATCATCATGGCCATTGAAGACTACTACGAGATCGAGATCCCGGAGGAAGTTGCCGAGGAATTCAAGACGGTGGCGAACATCGTTCACTACGTCGAAGACAACATGAACGAATAACAGCCGAAACAAAGCGACTGCGGGGCAAAAGCCCCGCAGTTTTATTTTGCGTGTAAATGGTTTTGGAAGACAAGGCGGGCATTTGCCGCCCGGGAAACAGCCCGACGGCCTCTTCGCGCGAAAAACCCTGCGGATCAGGCGGCCCCTTTGGCCGGGTCAGCCTTCCCGGTGTTGATGATCGCAACGGACGCCAGCACGAGCGCGATGCCCAGCAGCTTGAAGAAACCCATGGGCTCGGCGAAGAGCAGCACGCCCAGAATGGCCGCCACGACGGTCTCCACGGACGCCACGAGCGGCACTTTCGAGGCTTCGACCGGATGCGACAGGCCCGTCATGTAGAAGATGTACGGCAGGACCGTTCCAAACAGGCCGATGCCGGCGCCGAGCAGGTAGAAGCGCGGCGGGAAGATCGAGAAGTCCAGGGTCCACGGCCGGGTGAACAGCACGAGGAAGAACGTGCCGAACAGGAAGTTGTAGAAGCACATCACGAAGGGGTTTACGTCGCCGGAAATGTACTTGCCCAGGATGGTGATCGTCGCGTAGAAAAAGCCCGCGAGCACGCCGAACAGCACGCCCGTCGCCGCGAAGGATACCCCGGAAAAGTCGCCGTTCGTTACGGTGAGCGTACAGCCGAGCAGGTTGATGGCGATGGCCAGCAGTTTGCGGC
>JAIKZT010000203.1 GCA_024682015.1 Clostridia bacterium | reverse complement strand
CGCAGTACGGCCGCGGCGAGCAGGCGGACGAGATCGTCTGGGAGAGCGGCTGGCGCGGCGACGGCATCCGCATTCGCGACATGCGGCCGATGATGTGGTGCCAGACCTGGGGCTATGCGTCCATGGAGGAAGGCGCACCATTGCAATGCTTCAATGCCACCTTCGGCGAAGAGGGCATGTGGGCGAGTTACTCTCCGCGGCATCTGGCGTTCTCCCTCGTGGAAACGCCCGGAGATTCCGATTATATCAAGTCCGGCATCGTCAGTTCCGACGAGGGCATCGTGTCCCTGGAATACAACGATGATCTGGATCTCTGGGACGTGTCGGTGCACGGCTATGGCTGGGTCGTTCTTTCGTGGACGGATCCGACAGACAATGAGGTTTACATTTTCCGTATCTTTGGCAGTGAACCGGATGGATTCTACGATGACCCGAACCGCTATCTGGATTGCTATTACGGATACGGCGGAATTGAGGATGAGCCCGTCGATTACACGGTCGGCGAGGGTAAGTCTCTTTACTTCTCCGATCTGAAGTATTACGATAACGGCATCGATGCGGTGACGATCGTCGGGGAAAACCCGATGGGCGTTGCGGCGGCAGAGGTGGCCGAGGCGGAGGATGATACGCTGTGGGCGATCACCGTTCCCGAGAGCGCTTCGGGAGACTTCAGTGTGACGGTACACATCACGTACCATCTCTCTGATGAGGATATCGCGTACGTCGACGCTCATCCGGAAGAATATCCGGACGGTTATTACGATGAGTATACCATCCGCTTCCACGGCGTCCCGCAGGCGACGCGCAAGCTGCGCGGCGAGGACGGCTATGCAGAGGTCATCGTCAACAAGGACAGCGGCGCCTTTGACGTGGGCGGCGCCTCGGCGCAGGCTCCGGTGCTGGTCGCATCCTACGATGCGGATGGCCGCTTCCTGGGGCTGGTCGTTGCGGACAAGGGCTTTGCCAACGGCGTGGCCGAGGAAAACGCCAGCGAGGTAGAACTCTTCTGGATCGACGAGACATTCTCGCCGAAGGCCGAGGATGCCGAGGTCGGCCTGAACTAGTGGAACCAAGGTGAGTCAGGAGAAACGTCCCCTGACTCACTGACTCACTGAAAACTGAGGCAGAGTGGGACAAGGAACCGTCCCCCTGTCTCAGTTTTTGTTTTGGCTTATATTGAAAGACAAAAGAGTATTCGGTATAATTGTATATCGGCATAACGTTTCATTTGCAGACAACCGGAAAGGCTGTGTACAAGTATGAAGATCGACATGGAAGAACGCGGCAAATCCCTTCCCCAGGATCTGTTCAACAAGCTGCGGGACGACATCCTGCAGAGCAAGATCAAGCCCGGCGAAAAGCTTACCGAGCAGCGCATTTGCCAGGAGTACCAGGTCAGCCGCACCCCGGTGCGGGAGGCGTTCCAGAAGCTCGAACTGGATGGGCTCATCGAGATCATTCCCAACCGCGGAGCGTTCGTGATCGGCCTGACGCGGCAGGACATCGAGGATATGTACGAGCTGCGGTCCGCCTACGAATCCATTGCGGTGAAGTGGGCCATCGACCGCATGAGCGTCGAGGAATTCGACGAGATGCAGGAGGCGTTCGAACTCATGGAATTCTACACCATGAAGCAGGACCCGGCCAAGATGCTGGCCATGAACACGCGCTTCCACCAGATCATCTACAACGGCACGCGCAACCGCATGCTGCAGCACATCCTCACGTCGTATCAGGTCTACACGAAAAACACGAAATACAGCCCGGAATATATTACGGAATACATGGCTGAGGTGCTCGAGGAGCACCGCCAGATCTTCCTCGCATTCAAGGCGAAAGACAAAGACGCCGCCAGTCGAGCGGCTGTGCAGCACATGCAGAACGGCAAACACCGGGCGGGGTTTGGAACGGATTAACATGGAAAAGAACATTTTGGAATACGTAAAAGAAGTGCGGGGCCTGCTGGCGGGCCAGGAACTGCTGGGGGCTCAGACCGCAAGGGCGGCCGCCCTGCAGGAAAAACTGGAGGATCAGTCCCTCGTCGTGTCCGTCATCGGGCAGTTCAAGCGGGGCAAGAGCTGCCTCGTGAACGCGTTGCTGGGCGAGGATATCCTGCCCACGGGGATCGTTCCCATCACGTCCGCGGCCACGAAGATGCGCTACGGAAAGCCCTCCTGCTGCGTGCGGTTTTTCAACGGCGTGGTCAAGCCGGTGAGCGAGGACCAGCTCGGCGCGTACATCAACGAGCAGCAAAACCCGGGCAACGCGCTGGGCGTGGAGTCCGTGGACATGACGGCCGAGGCGGATTTCCTGAAGGACGGCCTGACCCTCGTGGACACGCCGGGCATCGGCTCCTACCATAAGAACAATACGGACGCGGCCTACGCCTTCATCCGGGAGAGCGACGCTGTCGTCTTTCTGCTGTCCGTGGATTCGCCCATCAACGAGATCGAGATCGACATCCTGCGCAACACGAAGGAATATGCTGCCAAGTTCTTCTTCGCGGTCAACAAGATCGACACGATCGGAGAGGCGGACCGCAAGGCTTACGTCAGTTACTGCAAAAGCCTTTTGGGCATGCTCATGGGCGCAGACGACGTAGCGCTGTTCCCGATCTCGGCGCTGACCGGCGAGGGACTGGACGCGCTGAAGACGGAGCTGAATGTAAACCTGCGCGCGAAGGTGCGCGAGATCCTCGAGGAGAGCGCCCGCCTGAAACTGAAGGACGTCTGCGGCAGCGCGCTGTCCCAGATCGAGCTGTACTGGAAGGTGCTGCTGATGCCGCCCGCGCAGCTGAAAGGGTGCCTGACGGATTTCAAAAACTACCTGGCAGCTCTTCCCGAAGAGACCGCAAAGACCGTTCACGAGCTGGAGGCGGACCGGGACATCATCATCCCGGGGCTGGAGGAAACGCTGAAAGTAAAGCTGAACGAATACAAGATGGGGCTTTCCGGCCGGGTCACCGAGGTATTCGGTATGGACTACCATTACGAGCTGCCCGAGCTGCGCGAGGGTGACCCCACCCAAACCGGCGCGGAAAACCGCGGCAGCTGGAGGCTGGCTTCGGAGCTGGGACGCGAATACCTGGAAGAGACGGCGCGCCTGGCGGAGGAACTGGGCAGGACCATCGACGAGGTGCTGATGTACCGTGAAAGCGATACGGTGGCCGTGGTCAACCGCATCTACACGCTGAACAAGCTGACGCGGACCTTGAAGCGCATCCGGCGCATCCTGGAAGGCACGGAGGAGGAGAATCCGGCTCCCAGCACGCATCCCATCAAGATGACGGACCTCTGTCCATAATGAGACATGGGGACGGTTCTCTGTCCCACATTCGTCCCTCGGGGTCCTGTCGCAAACCATCCTCATACCTTGCGATGCTCGCCGCGGACGGGGTCGCCGCGGACTGCGCTTCTCGGTATGAGCCTCTTTTGCGCCACCCCTCGGGGTCTTCTCGTAAACCCTCCTCATGTCCTGCGATGCTTGCCTCGGACGGGGTCGCCTTGGACTGCGGGCGTAAGCGGACTCCTCTTGAGTCCCTCTAAGAGCCGCATGGGAATTTGAATAGTAAGATTGTTTTATTAATATCAAGAGCAGAGAGGAACGACATGACAAAACCATTGATCGGCATCACGACCAGCTACGACCGCGAAAAGCGCACGATGAACCTGAAGACTACCTATACGCAGGCGGTCTGGGCGAACGGCGGGGTGCCGGTGCTGCTGCCTGTTACGGAGGACGCGGGTCAGATCCGCGAACTGTTCGACGCGGTGGA
>JAIKZT010000117.1 GCA_024682015.1 Clostridia bacterium | reverse complement strand
ACGTCGTACAGGCGCGGGATGAGCTGCACGAGGCTGGATTTGCCGGATCCCGTGCCGCCGATGATGCCGATGGTCTCGCCGGAGGCGACGTGGAGATCGACGTTCTTTAAGATGTGGCGATTGCTGCCGTAACCGAAGGAGACGCCCTCGAAATCGACGGAGCCGTCCTTTACTTCCGTTACCGCGTTTTCGGGGCTCGTGATGTCGGGCTGCTCGTCGAGCACGGCGCAGATGCGCGTGGCCGCGGCCTTGGCGATGGTCAGCATGATGATGATCATCGAGAGCATCATGAGGCTCATCAGGATCTGCTGCACGTACGTCATGACCGCCATGAGCTGGCCCGTGGACAGCGTCTTCGAAACGACCATCCTCGCGCCAAGCCAGGAGATCAGCAGCATGCAGATGTACATGCACGTCTGCATGAGCGGCCCGTTGAGCGCGATGATCTTCTCCGCCGACACGAACGTGCGGCGCAGTTCGCCCGAGACGTTCTGGAACTTTTCCTTCTCCTCTTCCTCGCGCACGAAGGCCTTGACGACGCGGATGCCGCGCAGGTTTTCCTGCACGACCGCGTTCAGTTTGTCGTAGATGCCGAAGACCTTTTCCATGATGGGAAATGCGCGGGTCATGATCCTCCCAAGCCCGAAGCCGAGGATGGGCAGCACGCACACGAACACGACGGAAAGGCTCGCGCTGCGGCGGAAGGCCATCACGAGGGCAAACAGCAGCGTGCACGGCGCGCGGAAGGCCATGCGGGTGAACATCATGAAGGCCTGCTGCACGTTCGTGACGTCGGTCGTCATGCGGGTGACCAGACCAGCCGTGGAGAACTTGTCGATGTTGGAGAACGAGAACTCCTGGATGTGGTAGTACATGTCGTGGCGCAGGTTGCTCGCGAAGCCCGCCGAAGCGCGGGAGGCGAACAGGCCGCCCAGCACGCCGAACGTGAGAGACAGCAGCGCGTATAGCACGAGTTTTACGCCGAGCGCTTTGATGTAAGCCATGTCGCCCAGCTCGATGCCATAGTCCACGAGGTCTGCCATGCGGTAGGGGATCAGCACCTCCATGATGACCTCGCCAATCATGCAAATCGGCGTTAGAATGGTCAAAAGCCGGTATTGGCGTATGCAGCCGGCCAGTTTTTTGATCATAAGACTTGAAGTCCTTTCCTGTTTTGTGGTATAAATTAATCTGTGGTATTTTGCGGATTTGCTACCCGTCTATTTTACAGCCTGCGGGCGGAATGCACAAGGCGGAGGCGCAATTTTTCCTGAATGCCGCTCAAATACAGAAGACAAACGGAGGTACCCGTATCATGCATCATAGACAAGTTCTCGCCGTGCTCCTTGCCTTCACGCTGGCGTTTTCCATGGCCGCATGTCAGCAGGCGCAGCAGCCCGAACCTGCGGAAGATCCTCAGGAACCGGTCCCTGCCGAACCCATCACCCTGCAGGTCTTCGCGCCCGAGGAACTCATGGGCATCATGGCGGACGCCGTGTACCGCTACAAGGGAGAGACGCAGAACGTTTCCATCATCGTCACGTACGACGAAGGCATCGTGCAGACCGCCAAGGTCGAAGCGGGCGTCGCCTGCGACATCTTCATCTCCGACGAGGAGCGCTTCATGGACTGGGTCGATTTCGAGGCCGGCTACGAAGCCAATCCCAACGGCAACGACTGCATCGTCGAAGGCAGCCGCACGGCGTTCCTGCACGGCCCCGGCAACGCGGACTACAGCGAAGAGAAAGTCCTGGTCGGCGAAGTCTACGAATCCGACTTCAGCGCGGCCGTCTGCCGCACGACCGCCTATCCTTACGAATCCGGCCGGTTCATCGAATTCCTCGCCGGCGGCAAGGCCGACGACATCTACGAAGCTTATGGCTACGAACCCATTCGCTAGCCGAGGCCATACCCCTAAACCCCTCATCACCTATAAAAAGGAGAAAAACAAATGAAAAAAAGAATCATTTCCCTGGTCCTGGCCATCGCGCTCGTTTTCGCGATGAGCGCCTGCACGGGCAGCAAGCCGCAGTCCGATCCGCAGGTTACCCCGGGAGAAGCGGCTGAAGGCGGCGAGATCACCGTCGGCCTGTACAACGATCTGGACGCGAGTTTAGACCCGCACATGTCCTCTTCGTCTGCTGCGACCAGAGAAATTCTGTTTAATATCTTCGAAGGGCTCGTCAAGCCCGACAGCAAGGGCAACCTCGTGCCCGCCATCGCCAGCAGCTACACCGTGAACGACACCGCGGACGTGTACACGTTCAAACTGCGCGAAGGCGTCAAGTTCCACGACGGCAGAGAAGTGACGGCAAACGACGTCGTCTGGTCCCTGTCCCGCGCGGCAGGCCTGCTCGGCGGCGACACGCTCGTCGCGGACGTCGCGCACATCGCCTCCGTCGAAAGTGTGGACGGCGACATCGTCGTGACCCTCTCCAAGCCCGACACCGAATTCCTGGCCCACGCCACCGTGGCCATCATCCCCGAGGGGCACGATCCCCTCTCCTCCGTCATCGGCACGGGTCCGTACAAGTTCGTCTCCCGCGTCGTGCAGGACAACATCGTACTGGAAAAGAACGCCGATTACTGGGGTGAACCAGCCCATCTGGACAAGGTCACCCTGAAGATCATCGAAGATCCCGAAACGCTCGTCATGAGCCTGCGCTCCGGCGCGCTCGACATGGCCGTCCGCCTCGACGCCAGCCAGATCGGCACGCTCGACAACATGAACATCCTCGAAGGGTCCAGCAACATCGTGCAGGCCCTGTATCTCAATAACGCTGTCAAGCCCTTCGACGACGTGCGCGTGCGCCAGGCGCTGTGCTACGCCATCGACAAGCACATGGTCATCGACCTCGCTTCCGACGGCCACGGCACCCTGCTGGGCAGCAGCATGTTCCCCGCGTTCGGCAAGTATTTCATGCCCGAACTGACGGACTACTACGAACCCTCCGTCGAAAAGGCGAAGGAACTGCTCGCCCAGGCCGGCTATCCCAACGGCTTTGAGTTCTCCATCATGGTGCCCGCCAGCATGCAGTCCCACGTGGACGTGGCGCAGGTCATCGTGGAGCTGCTGCGTCCCGTGGGGATCACCGCGAAGATCGACCAGGTCGAATGGGCGACGTGGTACAGCGATGCCTACCAGGGCAGGAAGTTCGAAGCGACAGTCATCGGCATGGACGCCCACGGCGTAGCGGCTTCCGACCTGCTCGCCCGCTTCGTCTCCACGAGCCCGAAGAACTTCATCAACTTCAACTCCCCGGCCTACGACGCGGCCTACGCCGCGGCCACGTCCACGACGGACGACGCCGAGCAGACGAAGTACTTCAAGGAGTGCGAGACCATCCTCACCGAAGAGGCCGCCAACGTCTACATCCAGGACGGCGCGTCGTTCGTCGCCATGGCCAAAGATCTGGGCGGATTTGAATTTTATCCCCTCTACGTCCTCGACCTTTCCAAGATCTACAAGACGAAATAAAGCGGAACGGACTAGTGAGCTACGTATTGAAAAAGACAGGCGTGCTCCTGATATCCCTCGTGCTCATCTCCCTGCTTACGTTTCTGGCATTTCAGGTCATTCCGGGAGACCCCACGACGAAGATCCTCGGCACGGATTATACGCCCGAACGGGCAGAAGCGCTGCGCGAGCAGCTCGGCCTGAAAGGCAATATTTTCGTGCGCTATTTTCAGTGGCTGCGGGGCCTCCTACACGGAGAGCCCGGCATCAGTTACAGCTATTTCATGCCCGTCAAGGACGTGATGGCCGGCAAGATGCAGGTCACGGCGATCCTCTCGATCCTGTCCTGGCTGCTGGTCATGCTGTTCTCCATCCCCCTGGGCATCATCCTGGCGCGCTTTCAGGGCAGCCACCTCGAGCGGACGGGCATCGTGGTCAACCAGGTCTTCATGGCCGTCCCGCCGTTCTTCCTCGGCATTCTCTTCACGTATCTGTTCGGCCTGCTGCTGCGGTGGTTCACGCCGGGCAGCTACGTTTCCTACGCGGATGACCCCGCCAAAGCGCTCGCCTACATGCTGTTCCCCGCCCTGGCCATCTCCATTCCCAAGGCGGCGAAGACCGCGAAGCTGCTGCGCTCTTCCATCTTAAGCGAAATGAACAAGGACTACGTGCGCACGGCCTACAGCCGCGGCAATTCCCGCTGGGCCGTCCTGCGTGATCACGTGCTGCGCAACGCCATGCTGCCGGTCATCACGTACCTGGCCATGAGCCTCGCGGATACGGTCGCCGGCTCCATCATCGTGGAGCAGGTATTCGCGCTGCCGGGGCTCGGGCGGCTTTTGCTGTCCTCCATCGGCAACCGCGATTTCCCCGTGGCGCAGTGCATCGTCGTCATCATCGCGTTCATCGTGGTGTTCATGAACTACCTCGCGGACATCGTCACGCAGTACATCGACCCGAGAGTGAGGCTGAGCTGACATGAAGCAGTATCTGAAAAACCGCAACTTCAGAAGCGGCCTGCTCATCACCGGGATCATGATCGTCATCATCCTGATCGGCCTTCTCTGGACGCCCTACGACCCAAACGCCATGGACGGCTCGGCGAAGATGCAGGGCCCGTCCTTCGCGCACCTGTTTGGCACGGACAACTTCGGCCGCGACATCTTTTCGCGCGTCGTGCAGGGAGCGGGAGCCACGTTCCTCATCGCCGCGGCGACGGTAGCCATCGGCCTGGCGGTCGGACTGCTCATCGGCGGGCTTACGGGCTACTACGGCGGCTGGCTCGACGAGGTGCTGATGCGGGTCACCGACTCCATCCTCGCCTTCCCCAGCATCCTGCTCGCGCTCGTGCTCATCGCCATCCTCGGAAAAGGCAAGTACAACATCATCATCGCCCTCGGACTGCTGTTCATTCCCAGTTTCGCGCGCATCGTGCGCACCGAGGTCGCCAAGCAGAAGAATACGGATTACGTGCGCAACGCCAAGCTCATGGGAGCCGGCGGCATGCGCATCCTCTTCATACACATCATGCCCAACATCGTGCCCGTGCTGCTGAGCTCCGTCGCGATCGGCTTCAACAACGCGGTGCTGTCCGAGGCGTCCATGAGCTACCTCGGCATGGGGGTGCAGCCCCCCGATCCCAGCCTCGGCCGCCTGCTGTCGGAGGCGCAGGGCTACCTGTTCTCCGCGCCCTGGTACGCGCTGTTCACGGGTCTTGCCATCATCCTGCTCATCCTGGGCTTCGGCCTTCTGTCCGAAGGCATGGGAGGTGAATAGCATGGGCGAGATGCTTACGGTAAAGGACCTGAAGGTCACGTTCCTGGAGAACCGCAAGGAAGCGCTGCACGGCATCAGTTTTTCGATGGCGGAGGGCGAACGCCTCGGCCTCGTGGGAGAGTCTGGCAGCGGCAAGACCGTCACGGCCATGGCCATTACGGGGCTCATCCAGCGAAGCGGCGTGGAAGTGTCCGGCGACGTGCTGTTCAACGGGACGGACCTGCACCGCTGCAGCCGCCGGGAGCTGCGCGCCATCCAGGGCGCCGGCATCGGCGTCGTGTTCCAGGAGCCCATGAATTCGATGAACCCGCTCATCCGCGTGGGCCCGCAGGTCGAGGAAGTGCTGCGCATCCACACGGACTACGTGCCCGAACTGCGCCGCAAGATGGCCATCGACGCGCTCGACCGGGTGGGCCTTCCGAATCCGGAGGAAGTCTATAGCAAGTATCCGCACCAGCTTTCGGGGGGTCAGCGCCAGCGCGCGATGATCGCCTCGGCCATGGTCATCCACCCGAAGCTGCTCATCTGCGACGAGCCGACCACGGCCCTCGACGTGAGCGTGCAGGCGAAGATCCTGAAGCTGCTGCGCGAACTGAGCGACGAATACAAAGTCGGCATCCTGCTGATCAGCCACGACCTGCTCGTCGTGAAACAGCTGTGCGAGCGGGTGGCCGTGATGTACAAGGGGAACATCGTGGAGCAAGGCGATACGATGGACATCTTCAACGCGCCGAAGGACGCCTACACCCGGCAGCTGATGGCCGCGATCCCCAAAAGGAGGCGCACATGAACGGCAAAGACATACCCTCCGGCGCCCCCGACCGCGTCCTCGAAGTGAACCACCTGAACGTCTTCTACCAGGACACGGGCGTGTTCGGCAAAAAGAGCAGTTTTCAGGCGATCAAGGACGTTACGATGCACATCGACCACGGCGAGATCGTGGGGCTCGTGGGCGAATCCGGCTGCGGCAAGTCCACGTTTTCCAAGGCGATCCTGGGCATGCTCGACGACGTGCGCATCGAAGGCGAGATCCGGCACTACACCAAGCGCCCCCAGATGGTCTTCCAGGATCCCCACGGCAGCCTGAATCCGGCCAAGACGGTAGGATGGATCCTCGAGGAACCGCTGCGCATCTTCGGCAAGTACGACGAACCGGAGAGAAAGCGCCGCGTGCTGGACATGATGGACCGGGTAGGCCTGGAGCGGGAGCTTTACACGCACCGCCCGCGGGAGCTGTCCGGCGGGCAGAAACAGCGCGTGTCGATCGCGACGGCGCTCATCCAGCGGCCGCGCTTCGTCGTGGCGGATGAGCCGGTCTCGGCGCTCGACGTCTCGATCCAGGGACAGATCCTGCAGCTGCTGCTGAACCTGCGCGACGAACTGGACTTAAGCTACCTGTTCATCACCCACGACCTGAACCTCTGCTATTCCATCTGCGACCGCGTCCTCGTGATGTACAAGGGCGAGATCGTGGAACAGGGCCCGGTCGAAGAGGTCTACGAGCACCCCCGGCACGACTACACGAAGGCGCTACTGGAAGCGGTGCTGAAATAACGGCAAGAAAAACACAGGGGAACGATCTCCTGTGTTTTTGGTATAATGAACCTGGAAAGAGAGGAGACCCTATGGCAACGATCGCAGCGCGCATGAACCGGATGGCGCCGTCCGGCATCCGCAATATCAATGAGAAAGCCCTGGCCATGGAGCGCGCCGGGGAAAGCGTGATCCACTTCGAGATCGGCCGTCCGGACTTCGATACGCCGGAATACATCAAGCAGGCGGCCATCCGGGCGCTCGAGCAGGGCGACGTGTTCTACACGTCCAACTTCGGCAAAATGGAGCTGCGGCAGGCCATCGCGGACAAGCTCCGCCGGGAGAACGGGCTGGACTACAGGGCGAGCGAGGTCCTCGTAACGGCAGGTCTGTCCGAAGCGGTGTTCGCAGTGCTGGCGGCGATCCTGGACGAGGGCGACGAACTCCTCGTGCCCGATCCCGTGTGGATCAACTACCGCAACGTGCCCGCCTTTCTGAACGCGGTCCCCGTGTCCTACAGTCTGAAAGAGGAAAACGGCTTTCAGCTGGACGTCGAAGAGATCCGCGGCAAGGTCACGGACAGGACGCGGGCGATCGTCATCGTGACCCCGAACAATCCCACCGGCGGCGTGCTCAGCCGCGGCGTCCTGCAGGAACTCGCCGCGCTGGCCATCGAAAAGGACCTGCTGGTGATATCCGACGAGGTCTACGAACGGCTCATCTACGACGGCGAAAAGCATGTGAGCATCGCCTCCCTGCCCGGCATGAAGGAGCGGACGTTCACCATGAACGGCCTGTCGAAGACCTACTCCATGACGGGCTGGCGCCTGGGCTACGTGGCCGCGCCGGAAGAATACATCGCCGTTTTGAACAAGTTCCACCAACACAACGCGACCTGCGCCGTGTCCTTCGGGCAGACGGCCGCCATCGCCGCGCTGAACGACGAAGGAAGCGAAGTGGCGGACATGGTGAAGGAATACCAGCGCCGCCGGGACTACGCGGTGGAGGCGATCAACAGGATCGAAGGGCTGTCGTGCCTCTCGCCCAAGGGAGCCTTTTACATCTTCATCAACTGCAAGGCGCTGGGCATGCCGTCGGCCAGGCTGGCGGCGCATCTGCTGGACGAAGCCAGGATCGCCCTGGTGCCCGGAGACGTGTTCGGG
>JAIKZT010000089.1 GCA_024682015.1 Clostridia bacterium | reverse complement strand
CCTAAAAGGGACATACCGAGCGGCTCAATGTGCCCATATTTGCCGGTTTGCTGCTTACAGCTTTTTGCAGGTGAAATCGTCGAACATCAGGCAGCCGTCGCCGAATTTCAGCTTGAGCATACCGCCCCTGCGGCCGAACTCATCCTCACCGATGGGATACAGCATAAAGGTCATCTCGTCACCGTCCTCGTCGATGGCCTTTGCCCAAAGATCCCCGTCCTTCATCCAGACCGTGTCGACGATGAATTCGGCGTTCTCGGGATGCTCATACCTCCCGCAGAAGCTTTCCCACTTCGACTTGTCGGGGTCCTTGATCGTGAGCTCCTCGATGGTCCGAATGGGCTCGGGCTCCTGATCCCGCGCAATCATCCGCATCCCGTTCCAGAAACCGGCAACGGCTCTGTATTCTTCAGGATTACTGCGGTTGATGAGGATCACAAGGACTCTGTCCGCGTCGATGAAGCGCTCGAACCAGGTGGCGACGCCCGGCATGCCGCCGCTGTGACTGACAATGAGCCCCAGGTCCTCGTCACGGCCGGTGCCCCAGCCGAAGCCGTAGCCGATGGTCATCCCTTGGTACTCGTCGTAAACGGCGTCCTCGCCGTTGTTGAGCTTTGCGGGGGTGTACATGAGCTGTTGCTCTTCCTTTGTCAGCACCTTGTCCTCGCGCAGCGCCTTGTCCCATCTGAGCATGTCGAAGATGTTGGTATATACGTAGTCGTCGCCGTTCAGACCGTCAAAGGCGACCACGTCGCTGTCTTCGTCGGAGTCCACGTCGGCCACGTATTTGCCATCCTCGAACACCGTCGCCTGCGCATAATTCTCAAAGGGCACGCCGTCTCTGCGGATATGGCAGCAGCGGGTGGAGCTCATGCCGGCGGGCTCGAAGATATTCTTTTGCAGAAATTCTTCATAGGGAACGCCGGAGAGCCGCTCCGCCAGCAGTGCCAGCAGATTATAGCCGGTGTTGGAGTAACGCAGGCCTTC
The DNA here is from genome assembly GCA_024682015.1 of Clostridia bacterium. GTDB lineage: Bacteria > Bacillota > Clostridia > Peptostreptococcales > Anaerovoracaceae > RUG11894. The sequence goes on along the minus strand of JAIKZT010000089.1, from coordinate 11,192 downwards.
CCCCGGGGCGAAGTACGGCTTCGCCTTGGTTTCCCGGAGAAAGCGCAGAATCTCGTCATTGCCCGGAACCCGCTTTTCCTCTTCCCAGATGTTGATGAACCAGTCCGCGTCGTCAAAGTAATCGGGAACGCCGCTGGTGTGGGTCAGGAGATGCCGGACCGTCACGCCCGGGCAGGGGATCTCCGGAAAATACTTCGTGATCTCGTCCTCAAGCCCCAGCTTGCCTTCCCGCACCAGCAGCATGACCGCTGCCGCCGTGAACTGCTTGGTGACGGAAGCGAGCTGGAAGATCGTGTCCTCCGTGATCGGCAGCGTGTCTTCGGGATCCCGGAAGCCGAGAGCTCCCTTGGACACGATCTCGCCATTTTCCGCATAGAGCCAGGCCCCGTTGAAGCCGCCCTTTTCATGCGACTCGCGGGCCAGATTTTGTATCATGGTATTCTTATCCATCAGTGTATTTCTCCTTTATGATTCTTTTGCATTTTTATAGATCTCGCAGGCGATGTCGTCCATCGCTTCGTCGGCTGCATCCGTGACGTTGTTGTACATCACAGCAACGCACATGTCCCTTTTGCGGGAGAAGACCCAGTTTGTCAGAAAGCCCCAGTTCTCTCCACCGTGACCGGCAACGCTGTCTTTGCGCGCTTTTGATTCCCAAACGTCGAGGCAAAGCCCGTAGCCGTCCATGACAGGCGTCATCATGCGCCGTGCGGTCTTCTTTTTGAGGAGACCGCCTTTGCGATAGCTCCTCGAAAGCTCAAGCCCGATCTTGACCAGCTCGGTCGGCGTGGACCAAAGCCCTGCCGCTGCGTGTTCGGGATAGTAATGGTAACCGTGGGCAGGGTCCTCCTTCTGCGCCAGCCTGAAGCCGAACGCTGCGTTGGAAACCAGCTCTTCATCCAGCGGCTGGAAAAAGCCGGTGCGCTTCAGCCCTAAAGGCTCGGCGACCTCCTTTTGGAAGGCTTCGCGGAGCGTTGTTCCCGTAATGCGCGTAAACGCAAGCTCGGCCAGGGTGATGCCGCCGCCAGAGTAGATGCACTGTTTTCCGTAAGGACGGATTCTTCTGAGCTTCGGCGTGATGCCCTTGCCGTTCAGCACGTCCTCCAGCGAGAGCGGCTCGTGATCCGCCCGGTAGCCGGGGAAGCCGTGCAGGTTGTAGCCCGCCGTGTGGCTGAGCAGGGCGGCGAAGGTCACGGGGCCCTTTTTAACAAACTCCGGCACTATGCCCGAGATATCCGCGTCAAGATCGATAAGCCCCCTGTCCACATACCGCAGGAGGGTCAGCGCAAACATGGGTTTCGATACAGAACCCGCCTGGAACAGCATGTCCGGGTTCACCGGGAAGTCTTCGCCGTAGCGTCCGCTGCCGGCGCAGTAGGTGAGAAAATCACCGTCGCTGTTGCAAAAAGCGATGCTGACGCCGTAACCCTTTCTTCCCTTGATGCGCATGGCTTTATCCACGTCGACGCCGTAGATGTTCTTGATGATCCGGTTGGGGCCTTTGAGCATCCGCATCAGCACAGCCTCACCGCCGTCGATGATGCCGGTCTCCCGGAAGCCGGCTTTATGATAGATGTGCAGGCCTTGCACGTTCTCTGGTCCGGTGGATAGGAAGAGCCGGTCGGCGCCGTTTTCCTTGAAGTATTTGATGATCTCCTGCAGAGCGGCCTGGCCGTAGCCCTTGCCCTGCTCGCTCTTGTCGATCATGAAGCGCCAGAGCCAGTAGCGGTTATCCTCGTCCTCTTCTTCGGGATCGAATGCGAACATGCAGAATCCCACAAGCTTATCGTCCGCATAGATCGCAAACGGACGAGCGGTGCCGGGCTGCTCTTTATTCGTTTCTTCCGCTTCTTTCAGCGAATAGTCGTTCGATGCAACGAAAGGCTGATCCTCCCGCACGGAAAGCGCCAGAACAGCATCTCTGTTAGCATCATTGATAGATTCCAGTTTTATTATCATGACTCGTTTTCTCCTTGAACATAGGTTTGATATGCAGGCGTTCCTGTATGGCATCGGCGTCTGAAAAGGGACATAAAAAATCCGCAGCGAAGCAGCTCCGTCGTGGCTGCATCCTGCGGTTTCCACTATCAGAAGTTACCTAAAATCGGCGCACCAAATAAAGGGGATATGACCCTTCGCTATTGCTATGCGCCTCTATTCAGTTAGCCGATGATAGTATTAGTAATCACTGGTATACACTCCTATTCTTAAAACTATGAATATTGTACATAATAACAGTCAAAAAATCAATGTCCGTTCTTGCCCCTTCGGTTCACCATCAGGAGCCTGCGCAAATTGCCGGCGCCATTTGCCGTCCGGCGCACCACGGGCGTGCTTTCCCTTCAAAGCCGCGGGTCTCCTGTAGCGCGTCCTCTGAAGGATGTGATACAATAAGGCTATCTTTTAAAACTCTTCAAAAACATGACCATGATGAACGTTAAGATTACCCCAGCCGACAAGGTATATAACTATATAAAAGAGCAGATCGTCACCCGCAGGCTCTACCCGGGTACCCGCATTATCGAGGAAGACGTCGTGGAGGCTGTAGGGGTCAGCCGCACGCCCATCCGGGCGGCGTTGTCTCGCCTGGCTCACGATGGCCTGATCGAGCAGATCCCCAACCGGGGCAGCTACGTGACGAAGCCCACGGAAGAAGATTTCCGCAGCGTGTTCGAGGCGCGCAAACTGGTGGAGACCGCCGCGTTCCGCAAGGCGCTGCACGCGCACACGGAGGGCACGGTCAGCCTGCTGAAGGAGAACCTCGCGAAGCAGGAAGCGCTGGAGAAACGGTTCGATCTGAGCGAGTACGTCTCTCTCAACCGCACATTCCATCTGCTACTGACCCGCGACGCCGGCAATCCCTATTACGAGAAATATCTCGACGAACTGTACAACAAGCTTTCGACGTATCTTCTGTTTTGGGACACGTCCGCGGACAACAGCCGCTCGCTGCATTCGCACAAGCGTATGTTCGAGGCGTTCTGCGCCGGGGACGAGAAATCCGGCATTGAGGCTCTGCTCGACGATATCGGGCTGGGCGAGGAGGACATCAGAAAATCCAAAGGACTGTAGGAGACGCAGGTCTGGGGAGTGCATCGGTGCTTGCCGGGGTGCTCCTCTTTTTTATCGCTCGAATTTGTATACAAAATTGTATTTTTTCCTTGACTTTAAGGTCTGCTTGCCCCATGATTAAAGTAAGAAATTGGAACAAGGAGGCGAGTTAAATGGAAATCGTGAAAATACCCAGGATCGGGATCCTTCGCTGGGAATCCGGACACGTCCCCGAAGGATTGATGCAATTAGAGCGGATGAAGGGAAAAAGCACGAACCCTGAATCCTACCCGCTCCCGGTCAAGATGGTGGAAGTGAAAGGCGCCAACACCGAGACCGTCATCATCCATCCAAGCCGCGAGGTGCTGGCCCGCATGATCGATACCGTCAAGGAGATGGAAAAAGAAGGCATCTGCGCGGTCACGACGAGCTGCGGCTTCAATGCAGTATTCCAGAAAGAACTGTCGGAAGCGGTGGACATCCCCGTGTTCACGTCGTCCATTCTGCAGGTTCCGTTTGAGCAGGCATCATCGGCAAAGATCGCGAAGTGGGGATCATCACGGCGAACAAGGCCTCGCTGACCCGCGAACACATGCGGGCCTGCAACATCACGGACGAGAGCAACGTCTACGTGGTCGGCCTCGAAGACTGTAAAGAGTGGCGCAAGATCTTCGACGAACCGGATAATCCGTTCGACATGGAAGCCGTATCCGCGGAGATCCTCGGCGCCGTCGAAAAGGGTTTCAAAGAACATCCCAATACGGCCGTCATCGTCCTGGAGTGCACGGACCTGCCGCCTTACGCGAAGCAGATCCGCGAGAAGTTCGGCGTGCCCGTGTTCGACATCAATTCCATGATCGGCTACATGGCGATGTCAGTCGGTCAGATCAGACTGTACGAATAGAGTAAAGAAAGGAGAACCCTCATGATCATCGGCGTATTAAAGGAAATCAAACCCAACGAATACCGGGTAGCGGCCATTCCCGCGACGGTCAGCGAGATCGTCCGCCACGGCCATACCGTCTACGTGCAGCACGACGCAGGCAAAGGCTCCGGCTACAGCGATGAAGATTACGAAGCGGCCGGCGCGATCGTTGCCGACAAGGATACTGTGTGGGAGAAGGCGGACCTGTATTACAAGGTCAAGGAGTTCTTCCCCGAGGAATTCAAGTGGATCCGGAAGGATAAGATCATTTTCACTTACATCCATTCCAACGCGCATCCCGCGGAGACCGACGTGCTGCTGGAATCCGGCTGCACGGCCATCGCCTACGAGGACATCCCCGACAAGAACGGCAAATTCCCGCTGCTGCGCCCGATGAGCGAGATCGCGGGCAAGGGCGGCTTTATCGCCGCGATGCACTTCATGCAGACCATCAACGGCGGCCCGGGCAAAATGCTGGTGAACGTCGCGGGCGTCGAACCTCCCGTCATCACCTGCCTCGGCTGCGGCAACATCGGCACAGCCATCGCGGAGATGGGCGTGGGCCTCGGCCTCGAAGTGCGCATCCTGGACATCAGCATGGATGCCATGATCGAAGCGAAGAAGTATCTGCCGGGCGTCAAGTTCCTGATCTCCAACCGCTCGAACCTCGAGAAGTGCCTGAAGGAGTCCGACGTCATCTTCAACGGCACGCAGTGGGCGAAGGAGCGCACGGACCACATCATCTATCGGGAGGACCTGAAGCTGATGAAGAAGGGTGCGATGATCGTCGACGTGGCCTGCGATGACCACGGCGCGATCGAAACGACGGAAGGCACCACCCACACCGATCCGATCTATTATGAAGAAGGCGTCATGCATTACTGCGTGGACAATATCCCCGCCGCCTTCGCGCAGACCGCCTCGGTGACCCTGGCCAACGCCACGCTGCCCATGCTGCTGGCGATCGCGGACAAGGGCGTCAAGAAGGCGATCGAGGATGACCAGTATCTGCGGGCAGGCCTCACCTGCTGGGGCGGCAAGCTGACCCTGAAGGAAACGGCCCTGAAGCAGAACCGCCCATGGACGGACGCGAACGAACTCATCAAGACCTGGTAATACAAAACGACAGATCCCCACAGGGGCGAATTTGGCACTCCATCAGGGACCTGAACCACGCAAAGCAAAAGGACGGCACGAGGCCGTCCTTTTACGTTGGTACACCATCAGGGGCTCGAACCCTGGACACCCTGATTAAGAGTCAGGTGCTCTACCAGCTGAGCTAATGGTGCATATCAAACGCAAGAGATATGTTACCATCGAGCGAAATGGATGTCAAGAAAAATTTTTAATTTTTTTCAGCAGGATCTCACCCTTTCTATGCGGGGCGCTACACCTGCAGAATGCAGGGTTCGTCGTATCTGGCGAACTTCACCACACGGCGCCTCATCTCGCAATCAATTTTATAAAACAACCTATTGACATGGTAGGCAAATGGGCATATAATCATACAACCAACAAGACGGTCACTTAAAGGAGGAAACCATATGACGATATACGCAGACAACGCGGCAACGACACGGATGAGCCAGACGGCCATCAACGCCATGCTTCCCTACATGGGAGAGATCTACGGCAACCCTTCCAGCCTGCACACGGTGGGTCAGAAGGCGAACGAAGCGCTTACCGAGGCCCGCGAGCGCGTGGCGAAGTGCTTCGGCTGTGAGCCGCGCGAGATCCTGTTCACGTCCGGCGGCAGCGAGGCCGACAACCAGGCCATCGTATCCGCTGCCCGCATCGGCGAAAAGAAAGGCAAAAAGCACATCATTTCCACGGCGTTCGAGCATCATGCCGTGCTGCATACCCTGGCGAAGCTCGAAAAGGAAGGCTTCGACGTAACGCTGCTCGACGTGCACGAGAACGGCATCGTAACGCCCGAAGAGGTTGCGGCGGCCATTCGTCCCGATACCTGCCTCGTCACCATCATGTACGCGAACAACGAGATCGGCAGCATCCAGCCCATCCCCGAGATCGGCAAGGTCTGCCATGAAAAGGGCGTGCTGTTCCATACGGACGCCGTGCAGGCGGCGGGTCACATCCACATTGACGTGAACGAGCAGAACATCGACATGCTCTCCCTGTCCGCCCATAAGTTCCACGGGCCGAAGGGCACGGGCGTGCTGTTCGCAAAGAAGAGCATCCCCCTCACGAACATCATCGAGGGCGGCGCGCAGGAGAGGGGCAAGCGCGGCGGCACGGAGAACATTCCGGGCATCATGGCGACGGCGGCGGCGCTCGAGGAGGCCTGCGCGAACATCGACAAGAACGCGGCGCATCTCATTCCGCTGCGCGACAAGCTCATCGCGGGGCTGGACAAGATCCCGCACTCCATCCTGAACGGAGACCGCGTCAACCGCCTGCCCGGCAACGTCAACTTCTGCTTCGAGGGCATCGAGGGCGAAAGCCTGCTGCTCCTGCTCGACGACAAGGGCATCTGCGCTTCGTCGGGATCGGCCTGCACGTCCGGTTCGCTTGACCCCAGCCACGTGCTGCTGGCCATCGGCCGGGTGCACGACGTGGCTCACGGCAGCCTGCGCCTCAGCCTGGGCGAGGACGTCACCGAGGAGCAGGTCGATTACATGATCGCCGCGGTCACCGACGTCGTGGCATACCTGCGGAGCATGTCGCCGGTCTGGCGCGACCTGCAGGAAGGCAGGAGAGAATACATTCTGAAGTAACCCGCGAGGCGGAGAATAAAGGAGAAAACTATGGCATTATACAGCGATAAAGTGATGGATCATTTCCGCAATCCGCGGAACGTCGGCGTGCTCGAGGATGCGAACGGCATCGGCGAAGTGGGCAACACCATGTGCGGCGACATCATGAAGATCTACCTGAAGGTGAACGACGACGAGATCATCGAGGACGTAAAGTTCGAAACGTTCGGCTGCGGCTCCGCGATCGCGTCCAGCTCCATGGCGACGGAGCTCATCAAAGGCAAGCCCGTGTCCGAGGCGCTCGAGCTGACGAACAAGGCCGTGGCGGAGGCCCTCGACGGCCTGCCCGCCCACAAGATGCACTGTTCGGTGCTGGCCGAGGAAGCCATCCAGGCCGCGCTCGAGGATTATCAGAACAAGAAGCTCGCCGCGAAGCAGGGGGTGACCCAGCCATGATCTCCACGCGGGGCCGTTACGCGCTGCGCGTGATGATCGACCTGGCGGAGCAGGAACCGGGCCGCTATACGCCCCTGAAGGACGTGGCGGAGCGGCAGCGCATTTCGAAGAAATACACGGAGGCGATCATGGCCGGCCTGTCGAAGGCCGGGCTGGTCGACGCCGCGCACGGAAAAGGCGGCGGCTACAGGCTGAACCGCCCGGCGGAAGAGTATTCCGTGGGCGAGATCCTGCGGATCACTGAAGGGGATCTGGCGCCGGTCGCCTGCCTGGAACACGGCGCTTCGCCCTGCGCCTACGCGGAAAACTGCCGGACGCTGCCCGTCTGGGACAAGCTGAACCTGATGGTGAACGAGTACCTGGACAGCATAACGCTGGCGAGCCTGGCGGAATAACTTCCGGAACACGGTACTGTATCCGGTTTTGAAACATGGGGACGGTTCCTTGTCTCATTTTGGGACAAAGAACCGTCCCTTTGTCTCACTTGCTTTTGTTGCCTCTGGCTTTCTTTTGTAATATAATCAAAAGAGGTATATTCCGAAAGTGGAGGAGCAGTTTATGAAGTGTAAAGTATGCGGATACGAATTTGATTCGAACCGCGCTTACTGCCCCATGTGCGGCAGCAAGGTCCCCGAGACGCAGAAGCGCATCGCGGATGGGGAAATGTCCTGGAATACGTACGATTTCCCCAAGCCAAGGGTGCCTGAAAATATAGAGATGCATTGGCCCAGCATGAATCCGGGCTCGTCCGTGTCGGTCATGAAAAAGGATGCGACGGAAGGGTTTATCCGTTCCGAGCGCCCCGCGCAGACGCCGAGTGAGCCTTCCAAAGCCCCGGCCCAGCCCGTTCCGGAGCCTGCTCCGAGCGTTTTGGAATCTCCGTTTGTCTCGAGCGTTCCGGAAACCCAGCCGATGTCGAGCAATCCGGAATCTCAGGCAGAGCCCCAGCCGGTTCAGCCCGAACCCGCTCCGCAGCCGGCGCCGCAGAGCGCCGCGGCTCCCCAGCCTCAAGCTGCCCCGCAGCCTTTCCCGCAGGGCGTCTGGCAGATGCCGCAGATGCAGCCCGAGCCGACCTGGACCCCGTATAACGTGCAGGCACCGCCTCAGCAGAGCGCGCAGGGCCCGGTTATTTCGCCCATGTACGTGCCGCAGTACACGCCGCCTCAGATGGCGTGGACGCTGCCGTCCCAGGCGACCCAGCAGACGGCTCCCGTATATCTGGCGCAGCCGGCCCAGCAAGTCTACATTCCGCCGCAGCCGCCTTATCCGGCGGTCTATCCGGCGTATCCGCAGCAGACGCAGTCCATGGCGCCGGTTCCGCCCATGCAGCAGACGCAGTCCATGGCGTCGGTTCCGCCCATGCCGCAGATGCAGCCCATGATGCCGTTTGCGCCCATGCAGCCGCCTCAGCCCGCAGCCTCGCAGCCGGCGCCTCAGCCTGTTTCCCCGCAGGCCGAGCAGGCCCCCGCGCCGCAGCCGGTCCAGCCCGTTTCGGAGCCTCAGCCGGAAATCCGGCCGGTTCAGTCCGAGCCCGCGCCGCAGCAGGCAGAAACTCAGACTGCGCCCGAACTGCCCAAATCCCGTTTTGTGGATGAAGAGGATTCTGCGGATCGCATTCTGAAGGAAAACATCGTGGCGACGAAGCCGGATCTTCCGCCCGTCAGCCCGGAACCGGCGGCAGAGGAAATGCCGCAGCCGGAAGAACCGGAGCAGGAAGCGCCCAAGCCCGAAGAAACCCGGGACGAGATGCCCCTGCCTGCCGTCGAACCCGACGAGGACGGCCGCATTCCCGAGCGATTCTTCACGTTCAATAAGAAAAACGAGGAGTTCCAGCAGCTTCTGAACCGCGAATACGAGCGCCTTCGTTCCATTCACGGGGAGGACGCGCCGCGCCCCGCCCGTCATTCTGTCCCCGGTGTGGCGCATTCCATCACTCCGGCGCAGGCGTTCTTCCAGGACGATACGATCGAGCCTTCCGACCTGTCCGAATTCGAGAGGATGATCCTCGAGAGCACCGTGGACGGCGACAGCGAAAAGACCATCGCCATCAACCGTGAGCGCATCAAGGGCGTCAGCGGGCTCATGGCGGAGGATCTCATTGAGCCCCTCGTGCCGGGCATTGCCGATACGATTCCCAGAGGCGCCAGCAAAGAGAGCCTTGCGCAGCTCGCAGCGGAAACAGCCGCGAAGGAGGCGCAGGCGGCTAAAGAAGAACCGAAGGAGGAACCGAAAGAGGAAGTCCCCGAGGATCCCAGAAGCGAGCATCATCGCAAGATGGAGGCCATGCGCAAGGCGCGGGAAGCGTATTTCGCAAGCCTTCTGTCCATCACCGGCGAGCGCAGGACCGTAGGAGATACGGACATCCAGGCCGAACGTGAAAGTGCAAGGAAGGAAGCAGAGGCCATCGCCGCCGCAGCGAAGGAAGACGCGGAAGCTGAAGCCGCGCGCAGAGCTGCCGAAGAGGAAGCCGCCCGCCAGGCGGAGATCGAACGTGCCGCAAGAGAGCGCGAAGAGGCCATCGCCCGGGCGGAAGCCGAGATGAAGGCCGCGCTCGAGAAACGCCGCACCGCGGAAATGGAGGCGGAGCAGGAGCAGATTCAGGAAGCCGGCGAAGCGGAGGATCAGCCCGCACAGCAGGCGGAAGAGCCTGCGGAGACGTCCGGGGAAAGACAGGATGCACGCGCGATCGATACGTCCCAACTCCTGACGGAAGATGAGCGGGAAGCGGAGGAGAAGAAGACCGCCGAAGACCGCACGGCTGCGCTTACGGAGGTCCTCGACAAGGCGGATGAACAGAACAAGATCCGCGAAGAGCGCGAAAAAAGCCACTGGTTCCTGAAACTCCTGTTGGCGATCATCATCGTTCTCGGCCTCGCCGAAGGCGGCACGATCGCGCTGCGGCACTTCATGCCCGGCACGCCGATGCAGGTGATCACGACCGGCATCGAGCAGAACGTGCTGGACTTTGCCAAGGGCTTGTTCAACAAGGATGAACCGCCGCAGGAAGAACCGGAAGAGCCTGCGGACAGCCAGACCGAGCCCGAGACGCCTGAAGCGCACTTCGTGTTCTCGGATACGGTAAGCGCTTACAACAAGAACATCGAAAGCGTCGTGGAGAACCTGGGCATCGGCTACGATTCCCAGCGGTCCTACGACGTTCCCGGCCTCTCTTCGTCCGTCCTGGCCGAAGAGAGCGATAAAGAGGATGTCTGCGGTGTCCTCATCGCCTATAACAGCAGCTGGATCGATTACGTCAACGGCGTCGACCAGGCCTGTCTCGACTACCTGAAGGCGGACGGTTCGGCCTACCGCAGCGCGGTCAACTTCGACCGGGTCGGCCAGATCAAGGAGAGATTCGTGCAGCTGGAGATCGGCGAGATCCGCCAATACGGCGATTCCTTCTTCGTGTTCGACCGCGAGACGATCGAAGTCTCCCAGGAAGATAAATCCGCAAATTCCATCAGTTCCATGGTTTACGAGCTGGTGCCCGTCGGTGGCGAGCTCAAGATCAAGGACTACTACACCCTCGATTAGCACCGAAGGAAAGGGGTTTACATGGAAAAGAAAAAGTGGGGCGCAAAGATTCGCATCATCATTTGCGTCCTCATTTTATTAGGAGTGCTCATCTTTGCGCTCACGGGCTTCTGGACGGACCTGCTGTGGTTCCGCGAGACGGGCTATACGTCCGTGTTCTTCACAGAGATCCTGACGAAGATCAAGCTCGGCATCCCGTCGGTTATCGCCATCGCGGCGCTCACGTGGCTGTTTCTGTCCGCGCTGAAGAACGGCTTCCTGAAGAAGGGCGGCTACGTTCTGGAGGCGGACAAGGCGAAAAAGCTGCGCCGGGTCGGCATCGCGCTGTCGCTGGTCTTCAGCGTCATCACGTCGGCGACCATCATCTCGCGGCTGTGGTGGCAGATCCTGCAGTTCTTGAATGCGACGGACTTTGGCGTCGCGGATCCGCTGTACGGCAACGACGTGGGCTTCTACGTGTTCCGGCTCGAGTTCCTCGACGCGCTCAACGCTTCCGCGCTCAGCATCATCGG
>JAIKZT010000086.1 GCA_024682015.1 Clostridia bacterium | reverse complement strand
AAAGCTCGCCGAATGCGGTGGCTCCGTCGTCGTGCTGGGCACGCCCGCGGAGGAGACGAGCGGCGCGAAGGTCAAGTACGCGCGGGAAGGCGCGTTTGACGACTGCGACGTGGCCATCGTCAACCATCCCTGCATCGGCGGGCACATGCGCAGCGGGCGGTCGCTGGCGCTGATCACGCTGGAAGCCGTCTTCGACGGCAAGCCGGCCCATGCGGCGAGCGCTCCGGAGATGGGCATCAACGCCCTGGACGCCGCCACCATCACGAACGTGGCCATCGGCCTGCTACGCCAGCAGACGAGGGAAGACGCGCGCATCCACGGCATCATCACGGAGGGCGGTCTGGCGCCCAACGTCATCCCCGACCACGTGGTCATGCGCTTCTACGTGCGCGCCGCGGACCGCGTCTACCGCAACGAACTGCTCGAAAAGGTCAAGAACTGCGCGCGGGCGGGCGCTCTCGCCACGGACTGCAAACTCTCGATGAGCGAGTTCGAAGAACCCTACGACGACCTCATGACGAACGAGGCGCTGTCCGCCGTCATGTGCGAGTCGCTGAAGCAGCTCGGTGTAGAAAAGGTCGAGGAACCCGCCAAATCCTTCGGCTCCCTGGATGCCGGCAACGTCTCCTACGTCTGTCCGACCATCCACCCGTACTTCCCCATCGGAACGGATAAGGACATCGCCAACCATACCCCGGCATTCGGCGCCTGCACGCAGACCGACTTTGCGAAGGAGAACATGATGATCGCGGCGCAGGCCATGGCCATCACCGGATACCGGGTCATCACGGAACCGGAAACCCTGGCGAAGATCAGAAAAGAGTTCGACGCCATGCCGAAATAGCGTAACAAAGCGTAAACGGAGAGGACACTATGGACAGAAAAACGTATAAGCAGCTCGACGCCTGGTGGAGAGCTGCCAACTACCTGTCCGCGGGTCAGCTGTACCTGCTGGACAATCCCCTGCTGCAGAAGCCCCTGGAGCGGGAGCAGATCAAGAAGAAGATCGTCGGCCACTGGGGCACCGTGCCGGGGCAGAACTTCATCTACACGCATCTGAACCGCGTCATCAACGAGTACGATCTGAACATGATCTACCTGTCCGGCCCGGGACACGGCGGCAACGCCATGGTCGCGCAGAACTGGCTGGACGGCTCCTACACCGAGGTGTATCCGAACATCACGCGGGACGCCGCGGGCATGAAGAAGCTGTTCAAACAGTTCTCCTTCCCCGGCGGCATCGCCAGCCACGTGGCGCCCGAAACGCCGGGCTCCATCAACGAGGGCGGTGAGCTGGGCTACAGCTTGGCTCACGCGTTCGGCGCCGTGTTCGATAACCCCGACCTCATCGCGGCCTGCGTCGTGGGCGACGGCGAGGCGGAGACCGGGCCTCTCGCCACGTCCTGGCACGCGAACAAGTTCCTGAATCCCGCCAGCGACGGCGCGGTGCTGCCCATCCTGCATCTGAACGGCTTCAAGATCGCCAATCCGACGATCTTCTCCCGCATCTCTCACGAGGAACTGGAGAACTTCTTCGCGGGCTGCGGTTGGAAGCCGTACTTCGTCGAAGGGGATGACCCGAAGAAGATGCACCCTGCCATGGCCGAGGCGCTCGACGCGTGCATCGCGGACATCAAGGCCATCCAGAAGAAGGCGAGGGCCGGCAAACTGAAGAAGAGACCCGCCTGGCCCATGATCGTCTTCCGTTCCCCGAAGGGCTGGACCGGCCCGAAGGAAGTGGACGGCAAGCCCATCGAAGGCACGTTCCGCGCGCATCAGGTGCCCATTGCCATGGATAAACCCGAGCATCTCGCGCAGCTCGAAACGTGGCTGAAGAGCTATAAGCCCGAGCAGCTGTTCGAGGAGGACGGAACGCCGAAGAAAGACCTTCTGGCCTTCGCGCCGAAGGGCGACCGCCGCATGGGCATGAACCCCCACGCCAACGGCGGCAAGCTGCTGCGCGAACTGCGCCTGCCCGATTTCCGGGATTACGCGCTCGACGTGCCCGCGCCCGGCGCCGTGGAGGCGCAGGACATGACGGTGCTCGGCGGCTTCGTGCGCGACATCTTCAAACTGAACGAGGAAGCGAAGAACTTCCGCATCTTCGGACCGGACGAGACGGCTTCCAACCGGCTGAACAAGGTATTTGAGGAGACGAACCGCGACTGGAACGCCGAGATCGTCGAGGGAGACGAATTCCTCGCGCCGGATGGCAGGGTCATGGACTCCATGCTGTCCGAGCACATGTGCGAAGGCTGGCTGGAAGGCTATCTGCTGACCGGACGGCACGGTTTTTTCCACAGTTATGAGGCGTTCATCCGCATCGTGGACTCCATGTTCTCCCAGCACGCGAAGTGGCTGAAGGTCTGCAAGGACCTGCCCTGGAGAGCTTCCATCGCCTCGCTCAACTACATCCTGTCCTCCAACGTGTGGCAGCAGGATCACAACGGCTTTACCCACCAGGATCCGGGCTTTCTGGACCACGTAGCCAACAAGAAGGCAGACGTCGTGCGCATGTACCTGCCGCCCGACGCCAACTGCCTGCTGGAGTGCTTCGACCACTGCATCAGAAGCCGCGACTACGTGAACGTCATGGTCACGTCCAAGCATCCGCGGCCGCAGTGGCTGACGATGGAGCAGGCGATCAAGCACTGCACGCAGGGCATCGGCATCTGGCAGTGGGCTTCCACGGACAAGGGCGAAGAACCCGACGTCGTCATGGCCTGCTGCGGCGATACGCCCACGCTGGAGACGCTGGCCGCGGTCACCATCCTGCGCGAAGCGTTCCCCGAGCTGAAGATCCGCGTCGTCAACGTCGTGGACCTGATGCGCCTGCAGAGCGACCGCATCCACCCGCACGGACTGTCCGACCAGGAGTACGACGCGCTGTTCACGAAGGACAAGCCCGTCATCTTCGCGTTCCACGGTTATCCGACGCTCATCCACGAGCTCGTCTATCGCCGCACGAACAAGAATTTCCACGTGTTCGGCTACATGGAGGAAGGCACGATCACGACGCCCTTCGACATGCGCGTGCAGAACGGCATCGACCGCTTCAGCCTGACGATGCAGGCGCTGCTGCACATCGACCTCGGTGACCGCGACAGCCACCTCATCCAGATGATGAAGGACAAGCTGGTGGAGCACAAGCAGTACATCGCCGAGTACGGCGAGGACCTGCCCGAGATCCGCGGATGGAAATGGACCCCCGCGAAGTAGAGAAACAGAAAGACAGAAGAGTCAAGGCCGCGGCCGCCATCATCCTGATGGTCGCCGTGGGCCTGACTTTTTGCGTGGTTTATTTCGACAGCCTGAAACGCATGGGGACGGATCCGGCCTATGCAAGGGCCTGGTTTGAGGCCCATCAGCCCTATGGATCGATCGTGTACTGTCTGGTGACGGTCATCCAGATCCTCTTGGCGGTCATTCCGGGCGAGCCGCTGGAACTGGCCGCCGGATACGCGTTCGGCGCGGTTCGCGGCACGCTGCTGTGCTTCCTTGCGGAGGGCATCGGCAGTGCCATCGTCCTTGCCGTCGTGCGGAAGTACGGCAAAGGCATCGTGCGGCTGTTCTTTTCGGATGAAAAGTGGGAACACCTGAAGTTTCTGCACTATTCTCCGAAGCGGCTGCTGCTGTTCACGGTCATCTTCATGCTGCCCGGCACGCCGAAAGACCTGCTCTGCTATTTCGCCGGGCTTACGGACATCGACCTCAACAAGCTCATCATCCTCTGCACGATCTGCCGCCTTCCCGCCATCGTAACGTCCACGGTGGGCGGGAATGCCCTCGGCAACCAGAGCTATCTCTTCGCGATCGGCGTGTTCGCGGCGACCGGCGTTCTGAGCGTCGTCGGCATAGCAACGTATAACTATCTCGTCTACAGGCACAACCGGTGACAACTATGTTTGGATTTCTGCTCAACAGCATACTGTTCGGCGTTGCCCTCGCCATGGACGCCTTTTCCGTGTCCGTGGCCGCAGGCCTCGCATCGCCCGGCATGTCGCGCCCGCGGATGCTGAAGATCGCAGGCACGTTCAGTTTCTTTCAGATCGCGATGCCGCTGATCGGCTGGCTGTGCGTGCATACGGTGGCGGAAAAGTTCGCTTCGTTTCAGAAGGCGGTTCCCTGGATCGCGCTCGTGCTGCTACTGTTTCTGGGCGGCCGCATGATCGCCGAGGAAGTCGCTCAGCGGGCCGTTCCGGCGGATCTGGAGGCCGAATCGGAGCAGGCAAGGGAAGCAGCCGTCAGAGATCTGGGCGGCGGCGAGCTCGTGGCGCAGGGCATCGCCACGTCCATCGACGCGCTGTCCGTAGGCTTTACGATCGCGGAACTCTCCTGGCAGGCGGCGCTGGGCGAGGCGCTCATCATCGGCGCGGTGACCCTGGCCATTTGCCTGGGCGGCCTGCGCCTGGGCAGAAGCCTTGGTGAAAAACTGGCGGGCAAAGCGGGCTTCGTGGGCGGGATCATCCTGATCGCGATCGGGATCGAGATCTTCGTGAAAGGGGTTTTTTAAGAAAGCGGCATGACGCCGGGTCCGGCAAGCTTGCCGCCCGCGATGCGCTCGAGGCGGCTGCAGACGCTCAGCGTCGACATGCGGTGAGATATGATCAGCATCGTTTTATCGGGATACTGCCCGGCCAGTGTGCCGAGCAGTTCTTTTTCGTGGAAGACGTCCAGGCTGCTCGTCGGTTCATCCATGGCGATCATGTCGGGCGCGGCCAGCAGGCAGCGGGCGATGCCGACGCGCTGACGTTCACCGCCGGACAGGCGGGCGGCCATCTGGCCCATGGGCGTTTCGTAGCCCTGCGGCAACGTGCGGATGAAGTCATGGATCCCCGCTCCTTTCGCCGCCGTCTCGATCTCTTCCTGTGTGGCATCCGGCCGTCCGAAGGCGATGTTGGCGGCGATGGTGTCGTCGAAGAGGAACGTGTCCTGTTCAAGCACGGCGATGCGGCTGCGCAGTTCGGACAGGGCGATGCGGCGGATGTCGATGCCATTGAGAAGGATGCGGCCTTCCTGCGGGTCCCAGAAGCGCAGCAGCAGGCGCAGCACGGTCGATTTGCCGATGCCGCTCTCCCCCGCGATGCCGAGCTTTTCGCCGGCCGTCAGATGCAGGGTGAACCCATCCAGCACCCATGGCCTGTCCTCGGCATAGCGGAAGCGCACGTTTTCAAAATCGATGGTGCGGATGGGGCCGCAGGGGACGGGCTGCGCGGGGTCGGTCACGGAAGGCTGCCTGTCCTCAATGAGGAACAGCCGTTCTGCTGCCGCATAGGTCTGCATGAGATTCGTGATGACGGAGTTCAGCGAGAACGTCGAACTGAACGTGGCGACCGCCGCCAGCGAAATGAGCACGGTTCCCGCGGGGTCACCCTTGCCCGAAGCGGCGAGGGAAGACGCCGCAGCCAGGATCAGGATGCGGGTGAGGTAGACGAAGAACGTTGGCGCCGAAGTCGTCGCCTGGCGGTGGAGCGTAAGGCCGTGGGCTGCGCGGTTCACCTGCCGGTTGGCGTCCTCCACCATCGCGAGCCGTTCGTTTGCGCAGCCGAAGATCTCGATGTCGCGGATGCCGTAGACGCTCTCCAGGACCAGCGCCTTCACCTGC
The DNA here is from genome assembly GCA_024682015.1 of Clostridia bacterium. GTDB lineage: Bacteria > Bacillota > Clostridia > Peptostreptococcales > Anaerovoracaceae > RUG11894. The sequence continues at coordinate 1,278 of JAIKZT010000086.1, read as the reverse complement.
GCGAGCGCCTGCCGGTAACGCATGCCGACGCCGCGCCCGAGTTTCATGGAAACGACGGGCAGCAGGAAACTCGTGACCAGGTAGACGGGCAGGATCGCCAGCACATACAGTCCCGCATAATGCGCGGCCAGCAGGATCGTAACGATCGGCAGGATGAGGATCGTGAAGAACGGCCCGAGCAGGTGCGCGAAGAAGAATTCGATCGTCTCGATGTCGGAGACGGCGATGTTCATGATGTCGCCCTGGCGGCGGTCCATGAGATAGGCCGGGGCAAGGCTTCGCAGCGCCTTGTAGAAGGTGATGCGCATCTCTGCCAGCATGGTGTAGGCGCCGATGTGCGAAATGAGCCCCTCCAGGTAGCGGCCGGCCGGAACGGCGATGGCGGAGAGGATGAGCATGACGGTATAGAAGGTTCCCCGTTCCGCAGGAACCAGCCCGCCGGCCCGCAGGATGAGCATGGCGCCGAACCCCATGAGCCCCAGATTGCCGAGGTTTCCGGCGACGCTCGCCAGCACGGAGCCCAGCAAGTGCCATCGTATGGTGCCGGCGATGGCCAGCAGTCTTTTCGTCATCTCCGGAATGGAATAGGCGAAGCGGTTTCTAGGCATGGCGTCCGCCTCCTTCCTCCGCGGCGATGCCGCGTTCCAGCGCTTCCTGCTGGCGCGTGAGCCGGCGATACAGGCCGTCCTGCGCCATCAGTTCGCCGTGTGTGCCGGCCTGGGATACCCGGCCTTCCTCCAGAACGTAGATGCGGTCTGCCCCGCGTATGGTGGACAGGCGGTGGGAAATGATGAGGAGCGTGCGCGTCTTGGCCAGCCCCGCGATGCACTTCCAGATCTCCTTTTCGCTCTTTTCGTCCACGGAGGACGTCGCTTCGTCGAAGATGATGTATTCAGCTTTCTTCAGAAGGGCCCGCGCGATGCCGATCTTCTGCCGCTGGCCGCCGGACAGCTTCGCGCCGGCATCGCCGACGTCCGCGTCCAGTCCCTGGGGTTGGCTGCGCACCCAGTCCGCGAGGCTGACCTCCTCCAGGGCGGTCATCAGATCCTCGTCTGAAGCATCCGGGTCCGCTGCCAGCAGGTTTTCCCGCAGCGTTCCCGAGAAGACGTATACGCTCTGCGGCACCATGATGACGCGTTTGCGCAGTTCCTCGGGGGTGAGGGCGAGGTAATTCGTGCCGTCGATGTAGAGGGAGCCTTTCAGCGGGTCAAAAAACTTCATGATCAGAGCCGCCGTCGTGCTCTTGCCGCAGCCGGAGAGCCCTGCGATGGCGGTCAC
>JAIKZT010000064.1 GCA_024682015.1 Clostridia bacterium | reverse complement strand
TCCTTCTGCCAGTACGGCGTGTCGAGGGAGTTGATGCGGATGATCTTCTCCACGCCCGCGAATCCCAGCGAGCGGATGGCGTTGCGCACGAGCACGCGCGCCGCGTCCTTCTGGTCGGGCGCCACGGCGTCCTCCAGATCCAGAATGATGGCGTCCGCGCCCAGGCAGTCGCCGCTCAAGATCATGTTCGGGTTGTTGCCCGGCAGAAACAGCATGGATCTACGCATGGGCTGCCTCCTTTTCCGCGGCCGCTTCCGCCCGCTCGATGAGCACCTCCAGCCTCGCCCGCAGCGTACATTCCAGGGCGCCGCGGTCGACGATGTTCAGCCTGACGTGTTCGAGGCCCGCCTGTTGCAGCATGTCCGCAGCCAACGCGCGGATGGAATCGCCGAACTGGTGCTCCACGACGGACTGCAAGGCGATCTGGGTGGGACCCGCGATGGGCTCCAGCTCCATGTAGGCGTCGCTGGATTCCATGGTGCCGCAGGAGGCCTTTGCAATGTTCTTTTCCATTGGTCTATCCTTTCGTCAAAGCCCGAAGACATCCATCTCCGGGCTTTGAGGTAACTCCAGTTGCGTTCTATTTGCAGCCGCAGGCCTTCTTGGCGGCTCTCAGCGCCAGAACTCTCTGCATTTCGTTGTAGACGATCATGTAGCCTTCGTCCACGCCCATGCCCGGCTTGGCCAGGATCTGAGCGGGCTGCGTCGCCATGGCGCACTGCGTGCAGACCTGCGCGGACCGGTCGGTCTCGTTGCAGGTGCCGCCCTGGTAGGCGCCCATGCCGTGTTCCTTGCAGTACAGGACCGCTTCGATGGTGTTGTTGACACCGCCGAGGTCCGGGGTCTTGATCTGGACCATGTGGCCGGCGTGGTTATCCGTGAAGTACTTGACGTCCTCGAGCGTGTTGCACCACTCGTCGGCGACCAGTTCCACGTCGATGCCGCGGCGGTCGATCTCCTCGGTGAGCCCCTTCAGCGCGAGCATCTGGGTCTCTCTGTCGGTATCGCAGTCCATGGGGCCTTCGATGCGCAGGTGGAAGGGCTTAGCCGTCTCCGCCAGCTTTTCGAGGTAGTCGGCCATGGCCTTGAAGTTCGTGTTGCCGAAGGCGGCGCCGATCGTGCCGTATACATCGATGTGGAAGATGGGCTTGTAGTTCTCGTCGGCTCTGTTGTTCAGGATGCGGTCGCGCAGCCAGGCGACGTACTTCTCGAGCAGTTCGCCCTGGGGACCCAGCTTGGTCTGGACGTTGTTGATGAGCGCGTGGGGCAGGACCTGGGCCTGCTTGATGATCATCTTATCGGAGTTGTCGTAGCGGTCATCGCCGGACTGGGTGAAGATGTCGATGGGCTTGTCGGACACTTCGCAGCCGTACTCTTCGGCGACGACTTCGCACATCATCTTGTGCTTGGCCTTGGCGACGGCGTCGAGGATGGCCTGGGACACGCCGTAGCGGATGGCGGTGTGCAGTCTCTTGCCTTCGACCTGGATGGCTTCCATCTCGGCGGCCAGCTGGCGGAAATTGTCGGCTTCGCGGCCCACGAGCATGGGCTTGATGTACTGGTCGATGACGGGAATGAAGTCCTTGGCCAGGAACAGGGGGTCTCTGCCGCCCGCGCCGGAATACTGGACCGCGGCGCAGTCGCCGAACGCGACCTGGCCATCTTCCAGAATGATCTGCACGGAGATGGATTCACCCGGCATTCTCACGGAGGTGAAACCTTCGGTGACCGGCTCGCCCTGGTAGAACACGCCGTCGTGGGCAGCGCCCTTCTTGATGGCGCGCTGATCGTCGAAGTAGAAGCCTGTGCGGCCCTTGGAACATACTACGTCTAAAATTTTCATTTCTTTTTATCTCCTTAAACTGCTTCGTGCAATTACTTTCTGGGACGGCCGACGAGTCTGCCCTTGGAAATGGCGTAGACGTCGTCGATGACCATCTGGAACGACGCGTCGCGCTTCTCGTACTTCGCGCGCTCCGCGATCTTGGCCTTGTGGAAATCCTTGATTTCCTGCGTGAACGGCAGGTTGCCCGGCTCCAGGATGCGGATGGCGCCGTCGTTGTCTCTGGCGGGGAGCATCTTGCCGGCGTTGGCGCGGCAAGGCGCGAACGGCACGTCCAGAGCGCCCGCTTCGACCGCGCGGCAGACGCCGACCGCGATGTCGCCTTCGCCCAGTTCGAAGCACTTGTCCACGATCAGGCGGGTCTCCTTGCGGATGATCTCCTTTTCTTCCTCGAGGTGGCTGCCGGTGATCGTCTGATCAGCCAGCATGGAGATGACCTGCTTCGTGCAGCGCAGACCCTCGGCGTTGGCTTCCTTCGTGGGGATGCCGGCCGCTTCGTGCGGGGTCTTGACGATGACCTTCGTGGCCTTCGAGAGAGCCGCCGCGGCGGAGCCCCAGGAGATGACGCCGAAAGCCTTGGCTTCGTCGGCGGGGAAGCCGCCCATCCACTGGTGGAAGACGGTGGTCACTTCCACGTCGTCGTAGCCGTTCTTCTTCAGATATTCGTTCGTGAGCTCTTCCAGCGTGCGGATAGCCGCGATGTCCTGGATGAGATTGCCGCCCTGGCCGAAGCCGACGGTGATGTTTCTGACGCCCTGCTCGGCCGCCAGCAGCGCTTCGATGATGGCCGCCGCGTGGGAGATGCAGGGGGGCACGAGCGTGCCGGTGAGGGGGCCGTACGGCTCGCGGTTGATGGAGACGCCGGCCGCTTCGTATTCGCCGACCAGTCTGTCGACGTACTGCCAGTCGCGGATCGTGCGTTCCATGGGCACGTTCTTGGTGTACGGCAGGTTATAGGAGATGCCGCCGCCTTCGTAGGAGGTGAACCCGCCGGCGAACGTGATCTCAGCCAAAAGGCGCGCGTCGGGCGTGCCGTGGCGGACCTGGACCGGGGTCTTCAGGGATTCGATGACCCGTCTGCAGCCCTGGACGCCGTGGTTAACGGCCGGGAAGCCGTTCAGCATGGAGCGGCCTTCCTGCTGGGAGACGCGGATGCCGTTCTCGCAGTCCTCATAGCGGTTCTGGCGGGTATAGCTGTCGATGGTGGAGGGCAGCAGGTCCGCTTCGCCGTGATCCTGCAGGAACTGCAGCAGTTCGATGTGCTCATTGATGAGCGCGACGCCGGCTCTGGGCTGGATGAGGGTGCGGCCCTCTCTCTTGGCCTTGATCAGCTTGTCTCCGAACCGTCTGTCGCCGGTGAACTGCTTCTGATAGTCCACGGCTTCCTGGAAGTTCACGTCTTTGCCCGTAGGCCACTGGGTGAGGACTTCCGCCCTGATCTTCTGGAACTCGTCGTCCGAGATTCTTTTATTCTTGATATCCATCCTTATTGTTGCTCCTTCTTCAGCTCTTTCTTCATGATTCTGAGGGCGATGGCCGGCTCATAGGCGGAAAGCAGCCCCATGGCGGCCAGGATATAGCTTCTGTCGACCCAGACTTCGGCTTCTCTGGGCTTCAGGGAGTAGGGATCCGCGGGATCCGTGAGCGCGGCGGAGGCAATGTCGCCCGTGCGCTCCGTGTGGATGAGAGACCCGCCCGTTACCACGATCTGCTTAACCTCACGCAGATCCTTGCCGCTCTGCATGTAGGCGAGGCCGTTCATGGTGTAAACTTCCTCGATGCGCCCCGCGTGACGGGTAACGGCGGTCTTGATGGCGCCGCTGGCGAGCGCGAAATCCAGGTGCTTCAGCTCGTCCTCGTTTTCTCCCTGGGGGATCACTTCCGTATGTGACCCGAGGTAGTCGATGAGCTCGCGGCAGCGCTGTTCCGGAATGCCGGAAAGCTTTGAAACGTAAGCCGTTCCCACCGCTTCCTCAATGCCGTGGATGCTGTAGCGCATGCCGATGTCGCCTTCGACGGTCCGCTTGATGTAAGGTTCGGGCAGCCCCTTGAACACCGTGTTCATGTCGGTGGGCATGCCGTCGCACACCGAGTAGATGTCCGTCGTGGCGCCACCCACGTCTACGGCGAGAAGATCGCCGATGCCCTTCTCCTTCGTGCCGTCGGGGTTCTCGCAGCCTTCGGCCAGCAGCTTCATGGCCTGCATCATGGCCGAGGGCGTGGGCATCGCGATGTTGTCGATCAGCTCCTGCGCTTTCGTGTAGCCCTTGGCCTCCACGATGCGCTTCAGGAAGATCTGACGGATCTCGTCCTGCGCGGGCTTGATGTTGAGAACTCCGAAGCGCGGCATGACGTTCTCCACGATGTGGACGTCCCGGCCTTCGAGTCTGCGGGCGCAGGCGCGCGCGGCGCTGCGGTTGCCCGCGATGACGATGGGAAAATCGCTCTTGCACGTGGCCAGCATCTCCGCGTTGTGCAGGATGCATTCCTTGTTGCCGCCGTCCGTGCCGCCCACGAGCAGGAAGATGTCGGGGGCTTCCTCGTCGATGTCCTCGATGTCGTCCTCGGTGAGTTCAAACGAGTACACGCCGCGGATCTTGGCGCCGGCGCCCAGGGATGCCTGCTTGGCGGCTTCCGCCGTCAGCTCGGGCACGAGGCCGCTCGTGATCATCCGAAGGCCTCCGGCCGCGGAAGAACAGGCGTAGCGGGCTTCGAAGTTCAGCGGGCCCGTCTTTTCCTCCAGGATCGCCACGGCTTTGGCCAAACCCTCTCCGATGTCCGTCTGTACCGTGGTCCAGGACTGGGCGGTTCCCAGCAGTTCTTCAGTTTCCAGATCGACAGCCGTCACTTTCGTGTACGTGCTGCCGAAATCGATCAATAATACGGGTCTCATGGGTTTAATTCAGATGAAAGTCTTCCTTTAAGCACGCGATCGTGGTCTGGGGATCCGTTCCGGGCGGGAACGCTCTGTCGAAGCCCATGTCCTTGAACCGCTTTTCCACTTCGGCAAATTCGTGCTTGCCGATGACGATGTTGCCGCCTACGTACAGCAGAATGCCCTTCAGGCCGGCTTCGTCGCATTTTTCGCGAAAGCCCCGGCAGTCCAGTTCGCCCTGGCCGTAAAGGGAGGATACCATGATGGCATCCGCGTTGGTCTCGATGGCCGCGGAGATGAATTCCTCCTGGCTGACCATGACGCCCAGGTTGACCACGTCGAACCCCGCATCCAGAAATGCGCGGTTGAGGATCGAGACGCCTACGGCGTGAACGTCAGCGCCGATGACGCCGAGCACCAGTGTTTTCTTGTCCATTTCTTTCCACCTCTGTATTCCTTCAAAAAAGAAATTGTTCTATACCAAGAGTCTAAGTTGTTATATAATAAATTGCAACGAGAAATCTTCGGGAAAAGCGGCAAAAAACCGCTCTTTCCGCAAAAGATAAAGGGCGACCGCCCTTTTGGGAGGGGTCACCCTGCCGATTGGAACCATTGTACCTGATACAATCCGACGCAGGAGAAACGAGATGAAACTGACCATAGACGAAACGCTCGATGTGCCCATCTACCGGCAGGTCGCCGGGGGCATTACGGGCGAGGTGAAAAGCGGGCGGCTGGCCTACGGCGCGCAGCTGCCGACGGTGCGCCAGCTGGCTTCGGACCTGAACATCGCGCGCGGCACGATCAAGCGCGCCTACGACGAACTGGAGGCGCAGGGGGTCATCAGCAAGACGCGCGGCCGGGGGACGTTCGTCTCCTGGCAGGAGGACACGATCGCCAGCCGCAAGGAGCGCGCCATGCAGGCCATCGACCACATGCTGGACCTGATGGAAGGCATGCGCTTTTCGCCCACGGAGATCTCCATCTTCCTGGATCTGAAGATGCGCGAGCGGCTGCAGCGCGAGACCCTCGTCACGATCTCCGCCGTGGAGTGCTGCCCCGAAACGCAGGGCATGCTCGCGCGCTCGCTCTACGACCTGTCCGGCGCGGAGGTGTTTCGCAAGGACCTGCACGAGGCCATGACCTACCCGGAAGGGCTTTCCGAGAGCCTCGACCTGGCCGTCACGTCGTTCACGCACTACGGGCAGCTGGCGCCCCTGCTGGGCGAAGACAAGTGCTTTGCGGTGTCCATGGAGCTGACCCCGGACAGCATCGCCGCGCTCACCCGCCTGGGCAAAGGACGCCTGGGCATCTTCACGTTCAGCGAGCGGTTCGGCGTGCTCGCAAAAAACGCCGCTGCGCGCTACGCGCCCTCCGCGAAGGTCGTCGTAGTCAAACACAGCGGCGATGAGACCGATCTGAACGCTTTTTACCGCAACATCGACATGCTGCTCGTGCCGGAGAGCATCTCGCGCCTCTGCAGCCGGGAGGAGGACGAGGCCCTGCACGCCTTCGCCAAGGATCACCCGGTCTGCGCCATCGCTTACCGCGCGGACGCGGGCTCCATGCGCTACCTCGCCGAGCGCGTCAAGGTCATCCAGGCGAGGCGCCACCGGTAAGCGCCCGCTCAGGGCGTCTTCACGGCCGCCTCGCGCTCGGCTTCGTACCGGGCATCCAGCGCCAGGTATTCCTGATAGGTAACGGGCTGCGTCAAAACGAGGCAGCCTTTATATTTGCTGGGCCCGAACCGGGTGAGCGGTCCGGTGTGCGGCACGAGGTAGCTCATTTGATAGCGCCTGCGGCCGGACAGAAGCGGGATGACGTAGCCGCCTTCGACGATGCGGCTCTCCGCCTCCGCGAACTTCGCCAGTCTTTCTTCGAAAGTCCTCGCGGCCAGCGCCCCCTCGATGAGGCTGCCGCACGAGGGCACGTCGCACCAGGGAGCGGCATAGGCCCCGTCCGAAGCAAACAGGCTGAGGATGCCGAGCGGGTCAGCGTATTCCGTGGCCAGGGTCGCAAAGCAGAGGTCGCAGGGAAGCGGCCCCGCGTCTTCGGTCCGGCCCGCGAAAGCCCGCACGAGGAACTCGACGTTTTCAGGCCCGAGGGCATCTTCGATCATGGCCTTCAGCTGCTGCGCCATCAGGGCGCCCTCCTCGTTGTCCGGTCCCGCATAGCAGATGGTTACGGGCAGCTTGCCGTCCGTCTCGAACGCGCAGACCGGCATATAATCCACTGCGGCGCTCTCGCAGCCGGCGATGGTGCCCTCTTCATCGCAGAGCGCGGCGATGGCATTCTGCATGTAGGCGCGGGCCAGCTGCGGCCGGTCATAATTCTCCCCCTTCAGTTCTTTCAGCGGCCTGTAATCGGTGTAATCCGTGCCGCCGGAGTCGCAGACGGCGCCTTCGGCGCTGACGGTGCCGCATAGGATCCCGGCAGGATCCGCCTCATCCCGGATCGCGGCGAGGGCCGTGCGGTCCAGCGCGTACATCAAGGCCTTGCGGAAGTTCTCGTTTTCAGCGAACGCACGGAACTCCGGATTTTCCGCCTCAAAGTTCAGCCGCAGGCAGTCCGTGGAGAAACTGCCGCCGCCCGGAAGGATCTTGTCGGCCCACTCGGTGTTCTGCAGGGACAGGGCTTCCGCCGTCCCGAAATTTGCATGGTCGATCTCGCCGCGTCGGAACATGTCCACGGAGGCGGCGTCGCCGGAGATCATCCGGTACTCGATCGCCGCCAGCGTTACGCTGTCCTTATCCCAGTAGCGCGGGTTGGCCCGCAGCGCAGCGCTCTTGCCCCGTTCGAACCGCTCGATGTAATAGGCGCCGCAGTACAGCAGGTGTTCGTGATCACTGCCGAAGTCGTCCCCCTGTTCCGCCGCGTAGTCGTATTCGACCGGCAAAAGCTGCAGAGAGCTTTCGATGAGGGACAGGAAGGACGGCGAAGGACTGGTCAGCGTGTACCGGACCGTACAGTCGTCGAGAGCTTTGACCCCGACCATGTCATCGAAGCGTGCAGTGGCTTCTCCGCGGGTCATGCCGATCCGCTCGCCGCGGTCGATGGCTTCCAGATCCCGATAGTACTCGCGAAGTCCTGCAATTAAACCGAAGACGGACCGCTGCGGGCATGTGCCGTTTGAGGGGTCCGCCATGTAGCGGATGCCGTCGACGAAGTCCTCCGCCGTAAGGTCGTACGTGGTCTCGGCGCCGGTGCAGTCCATCCATTTCAAGCCTTCACGGATGCGGAACGTCCAGACCGTATAGTCTCTGCTTGCCTCCCAGCTTTCGGCGAGGGACGGCACATAGACGCCGTACCTGTCGGGTTCAACGAGGCCGTCGACGCAGTTGGAGACGATCTCCCGCGCCGCAGCGTCCTCCGCACGGAAATAGTTCAAGGTCGCGCAGGAACCGGTGCCGTACGTTTTGTAGGTATCGACGTAGGTCTTGCCCGTCAGCATGCCGGCATCCGCATTGTTTGCGGCCGGGGCTGGCTCATTTGACCCGTCCGCGCACGCCGTCAGCGACAGCGCCAGCGCCAGCAGGATGGCCGTCAGTTTCTTGCAAGTCATGGTAGCTCCTCTGATTGAAACACACCCGCGGCGAAAACAGCCGCTTCTACAGTAAATTATATGCAATTCCAAAGGTTTATGCAAGGAAGCAGGCCTGCCATAGGCCCTTGCATCGGTCTCTGTCTTGATGTAAAATAACTGTGTATGGATTTCCGCAAAATCGTTTTCATAGATAGAGAGAAGGAGTATATATGTTTGGCATCAAAAGCAATCCGCCGAAGCAGCCGGAACCTCCGGTAACCGTTAAACCGGTCATCGAGACGCCGATCGAGCCTGCTTCGTCCAGGAAGCAGCGCCCCCACACCCTCATCGGACCGGGCATCAAGTTCGTCGGCAACATCGAAGCATCCGAGGACATCGAGATCAACGGCCGCGTCGAAGGCAACATCGCCTCCGGCAACACCATCACCGTTACGGAAGAAGGTTCCATTCGCGGGAACATCGCGGCGGGAGAGTTCATCCTGCACGGCCTCTGTGAAGGGGATGCGAAGGTAGCCGGCCACTGCGAGATCGGAGAAAAGGGATGTTTCGTCGGCGAAATGTTCTGTTCCACCCTCGTCACGGAGGACGGTTCCGAGTTCGAGGGAACGCTTCATCTGAAGAAGGCTAAAGCCGCGCCTGTCTTTGCGGCAGAGCCGGAAGGCTTCGGCGAAGACGTGCCCGCTACGGAAGACAACATTTTCAACTAGAACCGGACGAGAAGGGCGAGCAGAGCTCGTCCTTTTTCTTGAAGGAGATTCCGTTTTATGAATATCTTTAGCGTCATCACGCTGCTTGGCGGCCTGGCTATGTTCCTGTACGGCATGCGCCTCATGGGCGACGGCCTGAAGGAAAGCTCATCCGGCACCCTGAAGATCGCCATGGAACAGGTCACGAACAACCCGTTCAAGGCCTTCCTGCTGGGCGTCCTCGTCACGGCCATCATCCAGTCCTCCACCGCCACCATCGTCATCACGTCCGGCCTCGTCGGCGCGGGCATCATCACGCTGCGCCAGTCGCTGGGCATCATCATCGGCGCCAACGTCGGCACGACCGTCACCGGCCAGATCATCCGGCTGCTGGACGTCGACGACTCCGCCACGTCCTGGCTGCAGTTTTTAAAGCCTTCCACGCTGGCGCCCCTCGCGCTCATCCTCGGCATGCTGCTGATCATGGGCTTCAAGTTCAAGAACTCCGGCCGCATCGGGCAGATCGCCATCGGTTTCGGCATCCTGTTCTCCGGCCTCATGAACATGACCGGCGCGGTCACCGGCCTTACGGACAGCGGCCTGTTCGAGACCATGTTCTCGCGGCTCGGCGACAACCCCCTCATCGGCTACCTCACCGGCGCAGGCATCGCGTTCCTGCTGCAGAGCAGCTCCGCATCCATCGGTATCCTGCAGGCTTTCTCCATGACGGGTCTTCTGGCCTGGAACGCCATCTACGCGCTCATCGTGGGCATATACCTCGGCGACTGCGTCACGACCGCCATCGTCTGCTCCATCGGCACGAAGGCCGACGCGAAGCGCGTGGGCATGGTCAACATCCTGTTTAACCTGAGCAAAACGGTCCTCGTGCTGCTGGGGGTCACCATCGCGCACAAGTTCGGCCTGCTCGACGCGTTGTGGACGCGCACCGTCAACTCGGGCCTCATCGCGGACACGAACACGATCTTCAACCTCAGCTGCGCGCTGCTGCTGTTCCCGCTGCTGCCCGTCTACGAAAAACTGGGGCGGCGCATCATCAGGGATGACCCTGTCAAACCCCCGAAATACGGCGAACAGCTGGAGGCGCTCAGCCCCGTGTTCTTCCCCACGCCGGCCCTCGCCCTGCGCAGCTGCTACAACACGCTGATGACCATGTACAAAGCTTCTCGCAGCAACATCGAGAAAGCGATGAACCTCCTGCACGTCTACGACGAAAAGGTCGTGGAGGACATCATGGAGGAGGAAGACAACATCGACATGCTGACGGACCGCCTGTCCAACTACCTCGTGGCGCTGTCGCCCCACGTGAAGGAAGACTACCAGGTCCGCATCCTGAACGAATACTATAAAGTCGTGACGGAGTTCGAGCGCCTCGGCGACCACGCGGTGAACATCGCCGAGATGGCCCAGGACCTCGACCGCAAGAACATGCACTTCTCCGAGGACGCGATCCGCGAGATCGACGTGCTGGAGGAGCTCATCTACCGCATCCTCGACCTCACCCGCCAGGCGTTCGAGAAACGCGACGTGGAGGCGGCCATGCAGATCGAGCCCCTCGAGGAAGTCGTGGACGACATGGTCGGCGCGCTGCACGACCTGCACCTCGAGCGCCTGCGCCGCGGCGCCTGCAACGTGGACGTGGGGTCGAGCTTCCTCAATCTGCTGTCCGACCTCGAGCGCATCTCCGACGTGTGTTCCAACGTGGGCGTCGAGACGCTCACCCGCGTCAATACCGAACTGGAAAGCAAGGCGCACGAGTTCATCTCGTCCCTGCATTCCGGCCACGACGAGACGTTCAACGAGCGGTACCGGGAGGCTCACAAGGAGTTTTTCGAGCGGCTCGACAGAGCGGACGCATAAGCAATCCGAAAGAAATCGCTGGAAAGGCGCAACCCATGGGCTGCGCCTTCTGTCTATAGAAGTGAAGGGCCCATCATCAAAAGAGGTACGCATTTGGAAGACGCCAAGATCCTGGAACTGTATAACGCCCGCGACGAAGAGGCGATCGAACAGACGCGGCTGCGCTACGGCCGGTCTCTGCGCGCCATCGCTTTCCGCATCGCCGGCAGTGAGGAGGACGCGCAGGAATGCGAGAGCGACACGTATCTGAAGACGTGGAACTCCATTCCGCCGCAGCAGCCCGCGCATTTCTTCGGCTACATCGCGAAGATCTGCCGCAACACCGCGCTGAACCTGTTGGAAAAGCAGTCAGCCGCGAAGCGCTCCGCG
>JAIKZT010000031.1 GCA_024682015.1 Clostridia bacterium | reverse complement strand
TTGGGGTGGGGTCACACGAAAATGTGACCCGCCAGGACATTTCCCGCAATGGGACACACGGACAACGGGCAAAATGTGACCCATGCGGCTTGCAATGAAAAAGGGTCACACGAACGTGTGACCCAAACGGGAAAACAGATTTTGGAGCCGCACCGGCGTTCCGGGAGACCCTACGCGATCGCCCACACGAGCGTAACGGTGTCGGACACTTCGATGTCGTCGGGTTGCACGTTCATGTCGAGACTCTCCTCTGCGGCCCCGCCCGCAGCGCTCTTGGCCAGCATGACGCGGTTCATCATGGGCGCTTCGAAGCTGATCTGACCCCAGGAGTAATCGATACTCTGCAGTTCCTTCAGCGCGACGCCGCTGGCCTCCGCCAGCACGACTGCCTTGGCTTTCGCGTCCGCCACGGCCTTGGCGAGCAGCTGATTTTTAGCCGCTTCCTGGTCCTTTAGCGTGTAGCTGATGCGGAATTCCGGATCCACCGGGCACTTTGCCAGCGCGTACAGGATGCGCCCGAGCAAGTCGTTATCCGAGGGAAATTCGACCTTCAGCGCGTGTGCGAAGCGGTAGCCCTTGAAGCGCTGCTTCCATACGCCCTCTTCCTGATAGCCTTCGTACTCTGTATCCACGCTGAAATTCAGCGTCTTCAGGTCCTCCCTCGCAAAGCCGAAGCCGGCCAGCACGCCCTGCAGCGCCGCCGTGTCCTCCGACGACCGCCGCAGCGTTTCGGCATACTCCTCGCAGCAGCCCTGCAGCGTGATCGTAATGCGCGTCGTATCGGGCTTCAGGCGCAGCATTCCCTTCCCCGTGACCCGCAGGGCCCTCATATTCTCCATATCTCGAACCTCCTGTATCCATCGCCGTTTTGATAAACGCAACGGCTGTCCATCGATCTTGTTGTCTGATAGGGCCAACGACCTTTAGGGTTCAAAGGGATAGCCCTGAACAGCGCGGGCGAGCGCAACGGGCGTTAATGAACGATCCCTGAACCTGCCTGAAGGGACAAGCTTATTCGCTCTTTTCGATCGCGGTGACCCGCAGAACAAACCCCTCATCCCAGAAGCAGAAACCCTTCAGGCCGATGGTCTCTCCGCCCCGCAGCGCCTCGGCAGCCTCGTAGACGTCCGTCCCGTTGCCGGTCAGATAGGAACAGGCCTGGAAACGGCAGGCTGCTTTGCCGGCAGACCCTTCGAAAAACAGGTCGTTGCCCGGTTCACCCGTACCGTCTTCCCGATAGCGAACCGGGCTTGCTATGCTTACGCCCCGCAGCGCAACGTACTTTCCCAGATGGGGATGCAGCACCGTTTGCAGATCCTCGCCGCTTTCCGACGCTTCGGTCAGGATCTCCGTGATGTCCAGAGCGTCCACAATGTAGAAATATGCAGGATCGGGGGCTTCGAAAGCTTCGCCAGCGCTCTGAATGCCATCGCTCGGGTCGCTTGCACTGCCTGCACCGTCGGAAGCAGGCACGCTCGCCGCAGTACTGCCTGGTTTGGCCGCCACCGCGTCCTCTTCGGGCCCGGCGCCCGTTTCCGGCAGCAACAGCTCGAACTGCGCATCTTCCGCCACCGGCATGCCGTTTCGGATGGATTTGGTTGCGGTCACGCGAAGCTTTGTGCCGGGGAATAGATGCTCGGCCTCGTCCATGGTACAGGACGCGTCCGGCAGGAAATACGCGCCGTCCCGGTCCTGCGTGTAGATCGAGCACACCCCGTTCCACCAGGCCTCCGCCGCCTGCACGTAGGTTTCGAGCACCACCCGCTCCCCTTCCGGAGCAGCCGCAAACTCCTCCCACGTAAGAACGCCTTCGCCCTTGGGATCGATGGGCGCGGCAGGTTCCGCCTCCTGCGCGGTGCAGGAGGAAAGCAGGAGCGCTATGCAAACGGCTATCCAGCCAACGGTTCTTTTCATACGCGTATCTTTCGTTTCGTCACGCATTATGGGTGATTTATTTTCCAGGCCGATCGCGAGAATTTGTGCATATCAGATGATCGGTTATCGTGCTAATTGCGAACGCCGGCCGAAATATAAACTCTTCGAGCGAAGCCTAAGGCTCTTAAAGGCCGAAAGCCACTGTTCCACAGCCCCGCATTCCGTCTGTATACTGGCAAATGTCCATGCTTCCCGATTTGCCAGTGTTTTATCCCCCAAAACAACTGGCATTCTTTAAAATTTGCCTCTTTGCCAGCAAGTGTTTACAGAATACGGCTGGCAACTCTTTAAAAATGCTATTTTGCCAGTCTTTCAAAGCTGGTCGGCCAGGACCTGGGTTTGGAGAAATCCTGCCCTCGATACAGTGCGCTCTTTGGGACAAGGAACCGTCCCCTGTCTCATCAGAGCGCCAGCATGTCCGCGAGGTACCACGTGCCGTCCACGAGCACGAAGAACATGCGGTTGTGGAAGACGTCCACGCGGTCCTGGCCCGCGACGCGCAGATTCTTTTCGAAATAGACGTCGCAGGACAACAGCGTGTCGCTGTATTTCGTGTAGTTGGAGACTTCTTCGCCGGTCCAGGGCTGGTAGGTATGGTTGCTCACGAACGTGATGTCGATCGAGTCCGCCCACGCCTCCGCGAGGTCGTACAGGTTGCTGCCCTCGAGCAGCATGCACCCGCTCACGACCTGATAGAAGCCGTGATATGCGCCGGGAACGTCGTCCGTCATGAACTTCGACCAAAGTTTGCCGATCTCCAGCGGATCTGCGATGCCCCTGATGAGGTCCTCCGCCTCCTGGGTAGGCTCATAGTCCGCGGACACGGTATAGGTGCCGGGACCCGTCCGGATGAGCTCCGCCGGCCTGCCCGCGTTCGTCAAAGCTTCCAGCACAGGCTGGAAGTGCAGCCCGGAAAGCTGGTATTTCAAGCCGCTGGGCACGTCGGTATAAGGCGCGACGTACTGGAACTCCTCGAGCGCCGATTCGCCGTGCGGCACGGCCTCGGACACGGGTGACCCGTTCACGAGCAGCGTAAACCCCTCCGGGATCTCCACCGCGTACGACAGACCTGCGGACGGCAGATCCGCGCCTGCCGCATTCTTTTCGAAGACCATCTCCGCGCCGTCGCCGGCCAGCAGCAGAGCCGTCTCCAGCTCCCAGTCCGTGATGCTCATGATGCCCAGTTTCGTTTCTCTGCCCTTCTCGCGCAGCTGCACGTACAGGAAGGGTTCGCCGTCCGCCGTCACGCACACCACCGGAGTCTCCGTACCGGCGTGCAGCGGGTCCTCCGCGCAGGCGATCCGGTCCGCAGCGCCGTCCTTCAGCGCCTTTACGACATCGTAAAACCGCTCCTTCATGGCCGAGGGATCGCCGAGCGTTCCGCCGTAACGCACGTCCGAAAACACGTGTTCTTCGAGGAACTGTCCGATGCGTCCGTCGCTTTCCGATGCGTGCGCGATTGCCTCCCTCACCCAGACGTCCGGGTTCTGCGCTTCGTACTCGACCATCACGCCGCGCACGTATGCATACAGCCCTGCGAGGGCTAAAACGAGCGCCAGAACGTATAGAAGGTACACTTTCCCGAAGACGCTTCTTTTCGTGCTCTTACGGGCTGTTTTTGCCCTTCTGGGGCCTTCTGCGGCGTCGGGTGCACCCGCGCCAGCCGTCCCGGAAGCAACCTGCCGGCTCAAATCCTTATCTGCCATCAGTTGCCTCCTTCCCCGGCCTCAGCCGCCTTCACGAGAAACG
>JAIKZT010000285.1 GCA_024682015.1 Clostridia bacterium | reverse complement strand
CGTCGACGGCGTCGATTTCGAGAGCAGCAGGGAATACTACATCACGAAGACGGACTTCAGGATCAACGGAACCTGGAGCCAGGCGATCTACTTCGAGGCGCGGCCTTTGGAAAGCGCCTCCTACGAGCGGATCACCCTGTCCATCTTCAAGCTGGACGGCACCGGCGAGCTGACCCGGGACAACATGCTGGGCCAGAAGGTCGTCTACGTGCTGCTGCCCGGCAGTGACGGAAACATCCCCAAGGTGACGTTCAACGAGATGTCGCCCTCGACCATCTATTCCGCCGGCACGCGCCATCTGTACGTCGCCTGCGGCAATTCCAACATTCTGGAGACGTCCCTGGCGGCGGGCATCTGCGAGTTCTACGCGTACAGCGCGGACGGCAAATCCTCCGTCAAGATCCCGTCCCGCAGCATCACGTTCAGCGAAGGCATCGCCGACATCGTGATCGAAAACGAGAAGGACAAGGACGGCAAGGAAGTCGTCATGCCCACCGGCGGCTGGTATCTGCAGCTGGAGTGGTCAAACGATGCGCTGACGCAGGGCGTCGTGACGGAGGCCTATCAGAAGCAGACCGCGCAGGTCCTGAACTTCACGGTCTCCGACGATCCCAAGTTCCGCAACGACACCTACGGCATCATCGCCGCGGTCAAGTACGGCGTAAGAGCCTCCTCGGAGGATCCGCTGCGCTACGAACTGCGGACGTTCAAGGACGAGGCCGATCTGGAAAAGTTCACGAAGAAGGAAGCGCCTTACGCGGCAGAGACGTATAAGGAGATCCTGCTCGTGTTCCGCGGCCAGTTCGTGGGCGACAAGCAGTACGCGTACAGAGACGAGTACGGCAACATCCAGTGGTATTACTACTACACCGCGGTCAGCAACAAGACCGTGGACGAGACGACCCGCGAGACGAAGGTCGACAACATGATCACCATCAACAACTGCCTCGACTTCGAAGGCGGCACGATGACGATCTACTACGAGGATTACAAAAAGGCCGGCAGCACGGTCGGCAACTTCCAGGGCGCCAAAAACTCCGCCATCTGCGTGGAGTTCGACGGAGACCTGTATACGTCCGTCGAGCGCAGCTCCGTCTGGACCGGCAAGGCCGCTCTGACGAAGCTGACCCAGGGCGATGACTACTCCCTGATCACGTACGACAAGAACGGCAACCGGACGAACTCCAACTCCTCCGCCAGCCAGATCAACCTGATCTGGCCGAACGTCTTCGGCTACGCGCAGAAGCTGGCAGGCGGCGTGTTCAAGCTCGCCTACGGCCAGTTCGGCGTGATGAAGGATGGCGCCAACGAGATCGGCAGAGTCCTCTCCTTCAGCGCGAGTTTCTCCCTGAGCTTCCTGCGCACTCCGGCCGACAGCGAGATCGACCAGGGCACGGCCAGCTACTTCGGCCGCATGTCGGAACTCTGGAAGAACTGGCGCGGCGCCAGCATCTACCAGTACGCCTACAACGGCGGCCGGTATGAAAAGCTGACGAAGCTCGACATGAACGACAAGGATACGAGCGGCGACGACAAGAAGGGCGTGCAGGGCGCCGTCATGGTGCAGGACGTCCTGTTCGGCTGCGGCGTCGGCTTCGTCGGCCTCAACTTCAACGTCTCCATCGGCTTCAAGAACTTCATCGACGGCCTGCCCGAAGTCACGGGCAAACTGAAGGTGAACACCATCAACGACTGGTCATTTGGCTTCGACGGCAAGATGGAGCTGGCGACCTTCAAGATGGAGGCATCCCTGAGCTTCAAGAGCAAGGACAACATTCCTGTTCCCGATAACATTTACTTCTTCATCGGCGGCTTCAAGCCCGGCATCAACGTGGACGGCTGCGGCGTTCTGTGGCTCACCGGCGGAGGCGGCGGCATCTCGAACCTGTACGACACGATCTTCATGACGTCGGGCCTGCCGCCACTCAAACTCATCCTCACGGTGTCGTTCAACATCGTGCAGCTGCTGTCGGCGAGGGCGAGCCTCGAGCTCAGCCTGTCCGGCCTCAGCTTAAGCGCCACGGACATCAAGTTCGCGGATACGATCACCGTCGTCAAGAAGATGACGCTCGGCCTGCAGTGGCTGCCGGATCTGAAACTGTCGGCCAGCATCTACGTCGACATGTTCGAGAAGACCATCTGCGGCAACGGCTACATCGTGCTGCTCGGCAAGGAATATACCGACTGGTTCTTCGAGATGTTCGCGCGGGTGCGGCTGCAGATACCGTCCTCGGTGCCGGCCGTCGGCGGCATGACCCTGCTGGGCGTCGATGTCGGCATCAGCGAATCGAAGATCTGGGGCGCCGTGGAGGCTCTCAGCTTCAGCATAGGCATTACGTATTACTGGGGCGAGGACGACTTCCACATCGGCTCCGGCGGCGACTTCGCCAAGCCGACCTATCCGTCCATGCTGACGCTCCAGGGCTACGACGGTGAACCCACCAGCTTCCCGATCCTGCACGACGAGGAGAAGGGCCGCACGCTGTACGCGCAGGTCGGCACGAACTTCGGCGCGCCGCAGGAAGCGCAGGTGCTCTCCGAGGGCGACCTCGTCCTGATGGACGCGAGAGGCGTCTGGTCCACGCTGGACAAGACGGTCCACAAGTTCAACCTCGGCGCGGCCGGCGAAGACGACGGCATGGTCCAGGTGAACTACAAGGCGACGAGCCTTGCGAACGCCAAGGCCATCGCGAACGGTTTCGCGATCGGCTCGAATCAGGACGGCAGCGGCACTCCGTTCGAACTCCGGTTCGTGCAGAGCGTCGACCGCCAGCAGTACGCGAGCGAGACGGACGAGGCGTATGAGGCGCACATCGCGTCCATCGTGGCGGCCAACCAGAACGCCAACGCCAACGTCACCTGGAACGAAGAGACGGGCATCGCCACGCTGTGCTTCAGCGTGACGGACGACGCGCAGTTCGACAGGAACTGGTACCTCGTTACCGGCAACCCGAACGGCGAACCCGTGGACGTGCTGCTGTACAACGTACACGGCATCCCCAAGATGACGAGCGTCCGCTTCGACAGCATGGATTCCTCCGGCGGCATGAACCTGGCGACCATCAAGTGGACGGGCGTCGATCTGGACAAGATGGAAAAGATCTCCCTGGCTCTCTGCAAGACGACGGATCCGACGGAAGCCGGATACGGCGCCTTCGAGGTCAATGGCGACTACGGCAGCTGTCCGGACGACGAGGAGGCTCAGTTCCCGCTGTCCAATGATCTGCCTTCCGGCGACTACT
>JAIKZT010000275.1 GCA_024682015.1 Clostridia bacterium | reverse complement strand
ATCGTCAACGGCATCGATGTGGACATCTGGAACAGCGAAACCGACAAGCTTCTTCCCGCCCCCTACAACCGGGATACCGCGGTCGAAAAAAAGCGGGAAAACAAGCGGGCGCTGCAGGAGCTGACGGAAACCACCTCGCCGTCGACATCGACGATCATGAACGAATCGCGAACGGATTCAGCGGGCACTTGAATGGTTCCATCCTGGAACGTCCCCAGGAATTCCCGGCCAACCCCAAACAGGCCGTACCCATCATTTCCAAGGTATTTTTCGTCGTCGGCGTCATAGAAAGTCATCGCCACCTTGCCGGCCTCGGGGGAGAATTCCAGGTCAAGCGCGACTCCCCCGACATCGTAGCTTTCAGTGCATGGCTTGCGCGTACCCGCTGCCAGACGGTACTGTTCGTCGACGATTTTGGGCCTGCCGATCTTCTCTGCGAATATGTTTCCCATTTTCTGCGACAGACGCCCCAACTCCGCTTGAATGCGGTTCATGGCCTTGACGGCTGTTGAAAGCGGCTGAAAGCGGCTGATGGTCTCCTCCACGTAATCGCGGCGAGGATCCGCCTCAAGGACAATCGCCGGGCCACGGCGGGCGGAGAACGTGTCGGGGAGCTCCGTTCCTGCGAGCTGATTGCGGAACAAGACGGCGACCTCGTCCGTGACCTTCGCGTCAAGCTCCCCGCACAGGAAGCTCTTTGCCAGTAGCCGGGCATGAATCGTGCGGGCGTTCCACGCCTGGACAACCTTACGCCCCATCAGCCCGATTCCGCTGTCCATCTCGCCGGGCGTCGCCGGCGTCGCATACTGCGAAAACGGCGCGATCAGCCACATCTCTTCGTCCATTTTCTCGATTACGGCGACAAAGGGCACGACCAGCGGGTCCGTAACATACCGCTTTGACAAAATACGAATCTGCCGCGACGCGATGTCCGGGGAATATCCGCCGCAGGCGCCAGCCAACGCCCTCGAATCGACATCCGGAGACTCGTCTTCTGATGCCATCTCCCGGATGTCTCGTTCCGACTCGCGCTCGTCGAGCCAGGAGGAGAAAAGCGCTGCGTCGGCCGGCTTATCGGCGAAGAGCGATGCGTAGATGTTCTTTTCTGTGTTCATGTCAAACTCCTTGTCTTTCATCTATCAGCATAAGCGCCGTCACCGGGCGTTTTCCGCTTCATCTGCACTCTTCTTCAGCCTGTTCTTGCGAATACGCTCCAAATCGGCGTAGAACGGCATGTTTCTCATCTTTTCGTCAAGCAGCGACTGCGCGCCGCCATCCATTGCCCAGGCAATCGCGCGGTCCGACGCCTTCAACCGCTTTCTGAGCGCAAAGAGAAGCTTGTCCCTGGTTTGCGTGTAGATCTCGGCCAGCATCGATCTGCTGCGCCTGCAAAGCGCCCGAACCTCGGGATTGTTGATCGGGATTTCATGCAAGGCGCAGTAGATGGAAATCCAGTGGTCCTTGTCCCATGCGGCCGGAACGTCGCCGTCTGGCGACCCGAGTTCGTCCACGTATTTGCCGAAGAATTCGATGACCTCGTTGACATCCCCTCTCAGGCGAGGCGAAAGTGACGAAAAGTCCGTGCGCGTCTCCGTCGAGAGGCCCCGGGGTCCCTCCCGCTCATTCCCCTCGTCGTTTTCATGTTCCTCTATCCGATAGGTCTTGCTGAAGCTTCTCTGCACGATTGTCCGAAGCGTCTTGTTGAGATAGCCGCAGATATTTGCGCTGAGGCCGCCTGGGCGGCATCCGATATCTTCGAAAAGGTAGTCCTTGAAAGGCTGCCCGGCAAGCGTGCCGTTTGCATACAGTTGGCTTTCGAGCACCGTGAACGCGCAGCCTTGCCCGGGGACGCCGTCCTGCCAGCCAGCGGCTTCATCGGCGTAGTCCGAAAGGCGACGCTTCCCATACAGTTCGTCAAAGTAGTGCAGCGCGCTCCTGAACTTGAAGTTCGTCGATTTGATGATGCCCAACGCGAGCTCCGTGGTCCCGGAGATGTCCGCGAGGACATCCTCGTATGCCTTCGGATCGGGCTGCGCCCTGCACTTCGACTCAAGGACGGAAGCGTCCGTGCAGTCAACCGCCGCGCAGGTCGCGTGCCAGGCAAGCCAGAATTTCGTCTGATCGGTATTGTTGTCCATTGTCAACTCCTTAAAGCAGGTGATAGATGCAGAACCTGTCAACCGTCCTCATCTCGCCGCCTTTCGGCGGAAGCGGGCGTCGAGCGACCAGGTTTCGGCGAGGGAACGGGCGCCGCTGACGGAATCGGGCGCGGCGAGGTTGCAGGCGGCCGCGCAGGAGGCGAGGCGCAACCCCTCCTCGGCGGGCAGGCCCTTCATCACCGCGTAGAGCATCCCCGCGCAGAAGGCGTCGCCCGCGCCGACGGATCCCGCGATCCAGCCCTCGGGCAGGTCGAGCGACGGCACGGCCGCGAACGTGCCCGCGCGGTCCACCGACAAGCTCACCTCGGGGCTGTGCACGACCACCTGCTCGCGCACGCCGAACGCGAGCATGGCCTCCGCGAGCGCACGCAGGGACGCCGCCG
>JAIKZT010000246.1 GCA_024682015.1 Clostridia bacterium | reverse complement strand
AAGATGTCCATGTACCAGGTGTCGAGCAGGCGCATGTTGAGGCTCGCCTGCATCTCCCGCGCGGAGATCATGCTTCGGTACACGTCGCGCACGCGATGGCAGAATCCGTAGAAATCGATGTCCACGTCCTCCATGATGCGGCCTGACAGCACGTCCACGAGCGTTTTCTTGTCGACGCGCACGCCGCGCAGGCACAGAATGGTGTACAGAAGCATCCAGAGGTTCGAATCCTCCAGCCACTTGCGCGCTTCGGGCACCGCCGGGCCCAAAGCCTTGAATTCTCTGAGTTTTTCGTTCAGAAGGTCCTTCATATTGCTATCATAACACAAAAAAGCATCTATGTTCAACGGAACACGATGCTTTTTCCTGTTCTTGAGGCTCCTTGGGTTCATCCAAGGTCCCTGAGCCTGCGATGCCATGAACTTATCGAGATGCACCTTAGCCAGCGATGCCATGAACTTATCGAAAGGTCCCTGAGCCTGTCGTGGGAACATCCCCAGCAGACTGAGATGTCCATCTCCCATTTCCAGCATCTGGCCACCGCGCAGACGGTGTCCAACGCCTTGTAACACGATTTAGCCACCACTTACAGCCCGTATATGGTGCCCATTGCCTCTTTGGCCAGAATGGGCACCGTAAATGTGGTGTCTATTAGCAAGATTACGCCATTAGCCAACAAGCGGGCCAGCATTCATCAAAAATGCCCCGGAATCTGTCCGGGACATTTCCTCGTATGATCATTCAGCGCCGTCTACTCCACCGATCGTTCTTCACAAAGCGGCACGCCGGTCTCCGCATCGACGACAAAGAAACGCACAGTCTCGCCGTTTGAGAGGTTAATGCTCAGCTGGCCGGTTCCGTTGACCCGCACTAAAGACATGCTAAGCAGGCGGCCCTCCGCGTCGTAGCGGACCGCGATGGCCTGGACCGTCCTGCCGAGAGGGCCGGTGAACCGGCCGATCGCGACGCGGCCATCCGCCAGGCTCTCCTGCCTGACCTGGATCATCTTCGCCGTTTCGCCTCCGAAATGGATCTCAGCGCCCGTCAGCGCATCGTTGTTTGCGCCGATCGCAACGGCGCTCCACTCGTCCTCGCTGCCCGCAAAGTACACGTCCTTCAACGCGTTGCAGTTCCAAAACGCCTTGTCTTCAATGGTCTTCAGGCTGCGCGGCAGCGAAATTTCCTCAATCAGGTTAATGCTGTTGAACAGCCAATCGCCCAGCAGGGTTATGCCTTCCTCGACCTTGACCTTGCGGACCTCTGCCTCCAGCGTGTAATACATATTTTCTTCGACGCGCTGGATCGTCCGAAAGCCGTTCGTATCCGCCGCGCCGGTGCCGGAAATGGTCAGCTCATCCCCCAGCAGGACCCAGACAGGGCACCCGCTGAACGCGGAAGCCTGATTCGGCGACTTGAAGTTCCCGCAGCTTCCGATCGTCGCACCCGCATAGTTGTAATGCATCGTTACGCCGTTCAGACCGTCGTTCATCGCGCCGATCTGCACGTTGCTCCAATCCTCTTCGCTGCCCGCGTAGAACACGTCCGTCAGCGCGGCGCACTGCCAGAAGGCGTACTTGCCGATGCTTTCGAGGCTCTTCGGAAGGAAGATGCACTGCAGGCCGTATTCCGCGAACGCAAAGTCGCCTATGGTCGTGATCCCCTCGTCCGCGGTCATCAGGCCGATCCATTCCTCGTAGTTCCAGAACCTGTATTTATCCGCGCACGTGGCGTTCTTCTGCATCGCGCCTTCCCCCTGCAGGCGGAGGACGTAATCCAGCGTGAGCCTGTAATTGACGTTTTCGCCGCACATACCGGCGGCGCACACGCTGACGTATCCTTCCCCTGCGTACGCCTGCAGCGGCAGGCAGCCCAGCAGCAAAAACATGATGCACAATATGCTGATCAGCCTTTTCATGGTCGGAGTCCTTCCTTTCCCGCTTCGATTCTACTAAAAAAGCGGCATGTTTTCAATGCCGCTTGTAAAAGGTCTGCTTTAAGTTTCGGGCTACTTTCTCGCGTTATACTGTTCGATACCCTTGCCGAGGAGCTGGATGGCTCTTCTCAGATCGTCGCAGTTCAGGATGTAGGCGATACGCATCTCGTCGAGGCCCGCGCCCGGAGTCTTGTAGAAGCCGCCGGCCGGCGCGTACATGACGGTCTCGTTGTTGTCGTTGAACTCGGTGAGCAGCCAGATCAGGAACTTCTCCGCGTCGTCGACAGGCATCTTGACCATGACGTAGAACGCGCCTTCGGGTTCGCTGAAGATGACGCCGGGGATCTTGCTGAGCTCTTCCTTGACGGTGTCTCTTCTTCTCTTGTATTCGACGTTGACGTCCTTCAGATACTGCGGATCCACGTCGTACAGGGAGGCGGAAGCCAGCTGATCCAGCGTGGGAACGGACAGTCTGGCCTGGCAAAGCTTCATGAACTCGGCCTGGAAGTCCTTGTTCTTGCAGATGACCGCGCCGACTCTCGCGCCGCAGGCGGAGAATCTCTTGGAGACGGAGTCGATGATGATCAGGCGGTCTAAGATGTCCTCGAAGGAACCCATGGTGGCCAGAGGCTCACCGTTGTAGGTGAATTCTCTGTAAACTTCGTCCGCGATGATCCACAGATCGTGCTCCTTGGCGATGTCCGCGATCAGGCGTCTTTCTTCCGGAGTGAGCACGACGCCGGTGGGATTGCCGGGGTTCGTGAACATGATCGCTCTGGTGTTGGGCGTGATCGCCGCTTCGATCTTCTCTCTGGTGGCGAAGCGGTAGCCCTCTTCCGCGGAAGTCCGGATGGGCACGATGTCCGCGCCGGTGTTATAGATGAAGGTCTTGTAGTTGGGATAGAAAGGTTCGGGGATGATGATCTCGTCGCCGTCGTCCAGGATGCACTCCATGGTGAAGGTGATGGCCTCGGATCCGCCCGCGGTGATGACCACGTCGCCGGGTTGGATGTCCATGCCCAGGTTCTTGTAGTAATCTTCGACCTTCTTGATGGTCACGGGGATGCCCGGGGAAGGCGCGTACTCCAGAACAGGCGCGCTGAAGTTGCGGACGGTCTCGAAATAAGATTCGGGAGTCTTGATATCGGGCTGACCGATGTTCAGGTGATAGATCTTCATGCCCTTCTTCTGGCATTCCACCTGATACGGATAGAACTTGCGGATCGGGGAAAGACCGCATTTCTGGATCTTGCTGGAAAATTTCATTTTCGTCCTCCTCAAAACGCCGCATTTTGCGGCAGATAATCCATTTGGATTTATTATATCATATCTTCCGCAGAATTGTTTTTAATTTCACAATTTTTAGCGCAACATCGCCTCAATTTTTGTGGTGTCAGCAGCATTTAATGGCGCTTCCCCCGCTGAACGCCTCGCGAGAGCCTCCCGCACGAGCAGGTGCCCCTCCCTGTTGACCCTGTAGAACAGCATGCACGCCGCGCCCAGCAGGCTTGTGATGCCCGGCAGCAGCACGAAGCAGACGTCCAGCATGGACAGCGCGGCGTCCGTCTGAACGGCAGCGCTGCCGTCGAAGCCCGCGCCCTGCAGGAGCAGGGTCATGATGCGCACCGTCAGAGACACGGAAAAGCCGCAGATGAAGCTCTGCAGCCCCACGATGTTCCCTTCCCTCCTCCGGCCGGAGCAGTATTCGTCCAGATCCGCCACGTCGTACAGGTTCGTCGTGTACAGCTGCCAGAAACCGTGCACGCCGATGGAGTGCGCCAGCACGTAAAACAGCAGCGCCGGCAGGCTGCGCACGCCCGAAAAGAAAAGCAGCACGCCAGCCAGCCCGTAGAACACGGACGTGCCGACCGTCATCCACTTCTTGCCGAACTTGAAGGCGAGCGCCGTTACGAACGGGATGACCGCAAAGCCGAGCACCGTATTGAACGTGTACGCGAGGCTCGTGATCCATTCCGAATCTCCGCCAATGCGGTACGTGATGAAAAACACCATGGCGTTTGAATATATGGTATAGCAGAAGTTCAGGATGAACTTCGTCTCGATCAGGCGGCGGTATGGCTTGATCTTCAGCAGATCCGCATAGTCGTGCAGCATTTCCCGGAAGCTCTGGGACTTCTCGTCCACGACGCCGAGCTTCTCCCGCCCGCGCGAATCGTTCCACGAAATGAGCATGCAGGCCGAAACAGCGAGGCTCATGGCCAGGACGAAGAAAAACCAGGCATGAGAGGGGCTCATCCCCTTTCGTTGCAGCCACGCGATGGCCGGCAGGGGCACGGCGAGGCACACGAGGCTACCGGTGTTCGTGATGACGGAGTTGATGGAGTTCATCTTGATGGAGTCGTCGTACCCGTCGGAGATGTCCGCGCCGAGCGCCGTCTGCGACACGTAGTACAGGATGAAGACCGCGTAGAAAAGGAAGCCCGAAGCCATGTAATAGGTAACTTTCTGCGCGTCGGTACCGCCAATGCTGAAGAAAGTCATGCAGAACAGGGCAGGCAGGATGAAAGCCGTCGCGAGCAGGATGGGCCGCCGCCTGCCATAGCGGCATTTCAACCCGTCGGTGAACCGTCCCACGAAAACGGATGCAAACGCGTCTGCCAGTACGATAAAACTGCCCACGGTCCCCGCATCCTTGGGCGAAAGCCCCGCGGGCCCCGTGAGGAACACGAGCAGAAACGCTCCGATGAACTGATAGTAACAGGCGTCTCCCAGAAAACCGAGGCCGTAGCAGACGTATTTGCGCAGGCCTTTCGGACTTCTTTTGTCCTTACTCATCGCGCGCCTCCCCTACCGGAACATGTTCTCGATGCGGGCGATCTCTTCCGGCGGAAGAGGCTCCATGCCCTGATGCCGCCGGTAGAGGGCTTCCTTCAGAAGCGTAAAGTCAGCCTTGTTCACCCGGTACGTGAGCAGGAAGGCGCCGGCCAGCAGCGCGCCGGCAGCGGGCAGCCACAGGAACAGGACGCGCAGCATGTTCAGCGCGGAAGCGGTCTGCGAAGAAGCGGTCGCGACAAATCCCGACACGCTCAAAAGGCCTGTCAGGACCTTCAGAAAGATGGACGTGAATATGGTGTTGATGAAGCTCTGCAGCGCGGTGATGTTGCCCTCCCTGCGCACGCCGAAGCGGTACTCGTCGAGGTCAGCGATGTCGTAGAGGTTCGTGTTGCACAGCTGCCAGAAACTCGCCTGGCCGAAGCAGTACACGAGCATGTAGGCGATGAGCAG
Organism: Clostridia bacterium; assembly: GCA_024682015.1. Classification (GTDB taxonomy): domain Bacteria; phylum Bacillota; class Clostridia; order Peptostreptococcales; family Anaerovoracaceae; genus RUG11894. The sequence continues at coordinate 10,158 of JAIKZT010000246.1, read as the reverse complement.
CGCCTTGCTGCGCACGCCGATGACCGCGCACACGACGCTGGCAGCCGCGCAGGCAAGCTGCGAGGCGACCATGTAAGCCTTCTTGCCGAACTTGAGGGAAAGCCCCGCGATGAACGGCACGAGCACGAGGCTGAACACGTTCGCCAGCAGATAGATGAGCGAGGAGAACGTGCTGTCGATCCCGAGCACGAACACGATGTAAAACACGAGCGCGCCCGTATAGAACGTGTATGCGAAGTTGCTGGCGATCTTGGAAGCGACCACTTTCAGGTACGGCCGCAGCGTCAGCAACTGCTTCGCGTCCAACAGAAGGCCTTTGAGGTTCAGCGGCTCGGGATCTTCCCAGACTTTCTGCTCGCACCCGCGCGTGACCCGCCAGCATACCAGACTCATGAGGCAGACGAACGCAGCCAGCACGGCCGTAAAGACCGCCCAGGACGCGGAAGGAGAAAGGCCTTTGCCCGTCAGGAAAGCGATGGCCGTCAGCGGCAGCGCCGTGCCCGCGATGCCGCCGCCCAGCGTGAACAGCCGCGTATAGCTGTTGAGGATGATGCGGTCCTCGTAGTCCGTCGCCACGTCCGCCCCCAGCGCTACGTAACACACGAAAAACGCGCCGTACGCGACCCAGAAGATGATGCCCCAGAACAGGTAGTAGGCCATGCTCGCGCCGGATTGCACCGTCCTGAACATCATGGCGAACGACAGGGGCATGGCGAAGGAAGTGGCAAGCAAAAAGGGCCGTCTCCTGCCGAAACGGCTCCTTACGTTGTCCGAGATCTTGCCTATGAACAGGCTGAACACCGCGTCCGCGAGCATGGTGACTGCGGAGATGGTGCCGGCTGCGGCAGGAGAAAGGCCTACGATGCTCGTGAGAAATACGATCTGGAAGGACGCTATGAATTGGTAAAAGCAAGGGTCCGGCAGGTAGCCGGCTCCATAACCGAGGCGTCTTATCAGATTGCGTTTTTTGGTTTCGTGCATGCGGGATCGGAATTAATGAAATGGACTAGTTTCTCTTGGCGATCAGGACGCCACCCAGCGCGATCGCGATGATCGCAAACAGAATGCGCATGTCGAGCCTGGGCAGGAAGACCTTCACCAGGGCGAGAACGCCGAGGAAGATGAGCGCGAAGCCCAGCACCGTGCGGGTGCGGTCTCCGCTGCTGTGAGCCGGCGGGGCCTGATACGTCCGCTGCGTCTGCTGAGGCGGCACCTGATACGTCCGCTGAGACTGCTGACTCTGCTGGGAGGCGGCATGAGGCGCTTCTCTGGTCGGCTCATAGGCAGGTCTGGGCTCCGCTTTGGGAGCTTCCTGCGCTGGTTTAGGTTCGGACTGAGCGGGTTTTGCCTCGGTCTTCGGATCCTTCGCCGAAGGTTCTTCGGGGACTTCCTTGCCCATGCGCCGCAGCTGCGCGTTGTGCTCCGCCTTCCAGGCCTTTTCCACCTCGCTGAGAGGCTCGGCCTGCTGCGGAGCCTGCTCGGTTTCCCTGGCAGGCTGGGCGGGGCTGGCAGGTTCAGCGGGTTTGGCGGGCTCAGCCGGAGCAGGCTGCGCGGGCGCCGCCGCCCTCGTGACATCCTGCGGCATGCTCGCTGCATAGGAATAATGCTGCGCCTGCGGTTCGTAGGGCTGAGACGCCCTGTTCACGTATACCGTACCCCCGGCATTATACGCGCCAGGCTGTGCGGGCTGTTCGTAGTAACCGCCCTCCGGCGCTTTCGGCATGATGAGCGCCGCGATGATGTAGAAGAGCAGTCCGCTGCCGAAGGCCAGCGTGAACAGCACTACGACGAGGCGCACGATGATGGAGTCTATGCCGAAGTATTCGGCCAGACCCCCGCATACGCCGAAAATGGCTTTGTCTTGCGTCGATTTGTACAATCTTTTCGGTTCCATGTTTGATTCCCCCTTTTGTTTCCCTTTTGGATCTATTGCTGTGGCGGGCCTTCCGTTTCGAGCGGCAGGTTGCCGTAATCCACGAAGCTGATGTTCATGTCCACGTTGCCTTCGATCCCGTCCACGCCGCCGCTGCTGGTATACTGCCAGACCTGGAAGGCATACGGGAAGAAAGGCTTGCGGAAGTACTGCGCGAACCACTTGTCGTACGGGGCGATCCGCGCGATGTCCAGTTCTTCGATGAACCAGCGAATGTTGCAGTACAGCATGGGCCTGTAGCCGTACTCCCGAATGGTCTCGCAGAACGCGATGGCATGGTCCGTGCGCTCCTGCTGGGACAGATTTGCCGTGCGCGCGTAGATGCTGGCCGCGTCCTCTATGTCGAGCACGACCGGCCACGTGATGTTGTACGGCGCGATGGTATCCGCCACAAAGCGGGCTTCCTCGACGGCTTCCTCCACGGAAACTGCCTGGGTCACGAAGTAGACGCCCACGGCGATCCCATTGCGGGTGGCGCCCAGAACGTTCGCTTCGAAGCGGTCGTCCACGACCATGAGGCCCGTTTCGTAGCCCCGGTAGCCGAGGCGGATGAAGCAGAACTCCACGCCGGACGCCGCGACCTTCTCCCAATCGATCTCCTTTTGGTACGTGGACACGTCGATGCCTTTGAGCGTCTTCAGTTCGCCGTTTTCCACATAGCAGACCTCCCGGGGAGCGGCGCTGACCTCCACCAGGTTCGACCAGTCGTAATCGGACTGCGGCAGGCTGCGGTCAATGGGCATGTAATCAAACCGGCCGACCCGGTTTCTGTACACGATGTAGTTGGGAAGCAGATCCTGCAGCAGTTCCCAGGCGGAACTGTCCAGATTGCCCCACTGCTGGATCTGGGACACCGGGTAGGTGACCGTCTCCTCCTCGGGAATGTCCGGCTTCGCGGGAACATCGTTTTCCAAGGGCAGGACCTCCTGCTTCGTGCAGCCGAACAGGCTCGCGGCCGCAAGCGCCATGGCAAGCGCGATGATGCATAGTTTCTTCATGGCGTTATTGTAACATAAAGCGAACAAAAAAACAGGCCTGCAAGAGGCCTGTCACAGAAATTTTACAGAAATGACCCGTCTAGTCCACATAGATCACGAAGTCTTCTTTTCTAGGTTTCGGAGAGGGCTCCTCCCCGTCCGTATAGCCCAGGATGCAGTAACCGATGCCCTCGTAGCTCTCGGGGATGCCCCAGGCCGTCGCCATGGCTCTGCCTTCAGGGCTGCCGAAAGTCTGTCTGGCCCGGTTGATCCAGCAGGAACCGATGCCCAGCGCGTGCGCGGCATTCATGAGGTTGCCCAGCGCCAGAGAACCGTCTTCCACCCAGGTCTTCGTCGCGGCACTGTTTGCGAACACCGCGATGACGTCCGGCGCGCCGTAGAAAGGATCGCCTGTCGTCCCCAGGATCTCGGCATTCATGGCCGAGAGTGTATCCCGCACGGCTTTGTTGCGGATAACGACGAATTTCGTGCACTGCGTTCCCTTGCCGGTCGGCGCATATTTGCCGGCCTCCAGGATGATCTCCATCTCCTCCTCGCTGATGTGTTCCGGCTTGTATTTGCGGATGCTTCTTCTCGTCAGCAATGTCCGGATGCTCTCGTTTTCCATGATGTCCTCCTTCCGCTTGATCTATCGTATTTTGCCGCTACTGCAGCATGATGTCCTGTACGACCTTGTCCGTCTGATGCATGCCTTCCGCAGCCATGCGTCCCACCGCCCAGATCGTTTCATCCGCGTCGGGGAACAGGATGCCGTCGCCGCCGTTAAAGCCGCTGCCGTTTTTCACGAGATCCACGGCCAGCAGCATGGATTCGATGGCCATGGCAGCCTTGCCCGCGCAGGCGGGTTTCGCCCCGTCACAGACCATGCCGGGCAGCATGCCCAGGCCGGTGATGACCACGTTGCAGATCTGTTCGCGGGAAAGCCCCTCCAGCCAGGCGATGGCCGCGCCCGCTCCGCTCGCCGCGCACAGGCAGCCGCAATAGGCGCTCATGGTGCCGGTGTAGAAGCGTTCCTCGATGCCCACGAGATCCGCAATCAGCAGCGCGCGGAGCATGTCCTCCTCGCTTCTGCCCATCTCCTTCGCATAGGTGATGACGGGAATGCTGGCCGTGAGCCCCTGATCGCCGCTGCCCGCGATGATGATGATGGGCACGGTGCAGCCGCCCATGCGGGCGTCGATGCCGCACGCCGCGGATGCCACCGCCTTCGTGCGGATGTCATTCGGACGGCTCTTTAGAATCGTGCGTCCGACCGCAGCGCCCCAGTCCGCCTTCTGCCCCGCTTCCGAGGCTGCCATGTTGTAGGCGACCTGACGCTTCAGGGGACCTTCCACGTCCTCGATGTCGGCGATCTCCGCGAACTCCACAATCTGCGCGACCTTCAGCACGCTCTTGTCCGTGCCGCCGCCCGGACTGTCCGAAAGAGGCGCTTCCATCAGCACCTGGCCGTCATTTTCAAGCAGCACGACGTTGGAATAGCTGCGGGCGATGCGGCACTTCGCGGTGTGCCCGCCGCCGGCCACCTCCGCGATGACCTCCAGCGATTCCTTTCCGTCCGTCGGCCCGATGTCGATCTGCGCGGTCTTCAGGTATTCCCGGATCTGCGAACGCTGCTGCGCCGTAACGGAGGACAGGACCTCCAAAGCCACGGCCGGATCGCCCCCGATGAGGCCGGCCGCTGCGGCTGCCCGCATGCCGATGAGCCCGTCCGTATTCGGGACCACCACGCATTTGGCGTTCTTCACCAGATTCCCGGACACCTGCAGCTTCGTTTTCTCAGGCATGCAGCCCAGCGCTTCCTTGGCCTTCGCACAGGCATACGCGATGACGATGGGATCCGTGCAGCCCATGGCGGGAACGAGTTCCGCGTGCAGGATCTTGCAGTAGGCTTCGTACGTACAGTCGTGCTTCTCCATTCTCCAACCTCCGAATATGCTTCTTCAACAGTAGGCGGGGTTCGCTTCCTCTTCCCCGCGCAGGATGCGCAGGCCGCCGAAAGCCAGCGCTTCCATCTCGTTTTCACCGGGCATGACGACGACTTTCACGGCGTGCTCCAAATGTTCGCGGATGTAACCGGTGAGCCGCTTCGAGTGTGCGATGCCGCCGGTGAGAATGACCGCGTCCACAGGCTCGGTAAAGCTTCCGAGGAACATGGCCGCGTATTTGGCCACCTGCAAGCCCATGGCGTCGTATACGAGCTTTGCGTACGGGTCACCCGCTTCGATGCGCGCCTCCACCTCCAGAGCGTCGTTCGTGCCGAGCAGGTCGACGAGCCCGGCGTCTCCGCGCACTTTGCGGGCCATCTGCTCGTAGGTATAGCGGCCGCTGTAGCAAGCGTCGACGACGTCCATCACGTTGACCGCGCCGCTGCGCGTAGGCGACATGGGACCCGCGTCGTCACGCACGTTATCGATGATGCGGCCATGGCAGTGAGCCGACACGGTAATGCCGCCGCCCATGTGGGCCACGATGAGGTTCATGTCCTCGTAACGCCTGCCCTGCTCCTTGGCGTAGCGGATGCTCATGGCGCGCGCGTTCAGCACATGGCACAGGCTGACCCGCTCCGTTCCGCAAAAGCCGGTGATCTTCGCTTCGGGCAGAAGCGTCTCGGCGCTGACGGCGTCGTAGATATACGCCTTGCAGCCGGATTTTTGCGCGAAGCCATAGGCGAGCGCGGCGCCGATGTTGGAGGCGTGGTCAAACAGGGGCCGGTTCTTCGCGCTGTCCATCAGGGCTTCGTTGACCTCGTATCCGCCCGTCCTCAGATGCGCGATGCCGCCGCCCCGGCCCATGACGCAGGCGAAGGAAGATTCACCGATGCCGGCCTCGGCCAGCGTATCCGCAATGGTCCCGATGCGGTAATCGAGCTGGTCGTACGTCGTCGGGAAGGGAGCCAGATCTTCGGCCGGATGGCTGATGTTCTTCAGGAAAACCTGCTTTTCACCCTCGTAGACGGCGATCTTCGTAGTCGTGCTTCCCGGATTGATGACCAGTATTTTCTCGTTCATTTCGTAATTTCCTCGTAATCCTCAGGGGTATTGATGTTCCAAAGCATCCGGGGCGCGAAATCACGGAAATCCTCCGCCCGTATCGTCTTGATCTTCAGGCGGTTTTCGATGGCGCCCTGCACGCTGCGCTCGTTCTTCTCCATGGCTTCCTGCAGCGCGCGCACCGCGTTCTCCGTGCGCAGCAGCAGCGGAAACGTCTGCCGCACGCCGCCCGCCTCGAACATGAAGGCATCGGCCTCGTCCTTGGGGTAGCTGAGGAAAAGTCTCAGCAGTTTGTCCGTTAACAGGGGCATGTCGCAGGTGAGGTACAGCGTCCACGGCTGGTCGCTGAAGCGCAGGGTGCGCGCGATCCCTTCGATGGGGCCGAAGTCCGTGTGCTCATCCTGAATGGTCTCAAAGCCCGGGAACCCGGCTTCTTCGCCCTTGGCGACCGAGATCATGCGCCGGGGCATGGCCGCGACGAGCGAGGTGGACGCCTCCAGCATCGTGCGGCCGTCGACCTCCATCTGGCGCTTGTCCTGATGCATGCGGGAGGACTTGCCGCCCGCGAGCACGACGCCCGAGCACGTGAAATAAGCCGCCAGGTACTGTGCCATGGCGGGAAGTCTTTTCAGTCCGTAGCGCTCCTCGAGCTCCTGCGCAGCCTGGGGAACGGCCTTGGCCAGAATTTCCGGCTGCCAGTCCAGAAAACTCGCGCCGACGCAGACGAAGAGCTTGGCGCTCTCCATGCCAGCCGTCGTGTAACCCCTGGGATACAGGGCCAGCAAACACGCGAGCCGCGCTACGTCCTCCTCCATGGAGCCGGGTTTGCAGTGTTCGAAATCCAGGCATAGCAGGCGCCCGTCCGCAATGAGGAAATCTTCGAAATCGATCTCGCCGATGGAGATCTTCGTGATGTCCCGGTAGCGGCGGTACCAGTCGAAAAATAACTCAAAACAGGCAGCCTGCTTCTTTGGGTCACCGGTTGCCTCCAGGAAAACTTCATAGAAATCTCGCCCTTCGACGTAGGCGGTCTCGATGACGCCGTCCTGAGCATAAAGCATCTGCGGCGCAAGACCTGTGCCGCTCAGCTTTTCGTATATGCCCTGCTCTCGGACAAAAGCGATGCGGGAGCCGAACGTCTTGATGATGCGGTCTCCCTGCCGCTCCACGGTATTGCCGGAGTCCGGGGAAACGCTATTCAAGCGGCTCTCCTTCGCTGTTGAACATGGGCAGCTTCTCCAGATAGATGATGTCGTCGCGTTCGGCGGCGTCACCCTCCGCGAGAATGGTCATGCGCCCGCAGACGATGCCGCCGGCAGCTTCGACCAGTTCCTCGATCGCACGCAGGGATTCGCCCGTGGAGATGACGTCGTCCACGACCAGGATGCGTTTGCCCTTCATCAGTTCCGCATCCGCTCCGTCCAGATATAGCGTCTGCTGGAAGCGCGTCGTGATGGAGTTGACGGTTACGTGGAACACGTCTCTCATGTAGACTTTCTGCGCCTTTCTGGCCAGGATGTACTTCTTCTCCCCGGCCTGGCGGGCCATCTCGTGGATGAGGGGGATTCCCTTCGCTTCGGCTGTGATCATGTAGTCGTGCTCGGGCATGCGCTTGACCAGCTCAGCCGCCGCGGCGACCGTCAGCTCGGGATCGCCGAAGATGACGAAGCCCGCGATGCACAGATCCTGGTTCAGCTTGCAGATGGGCAGCCGGCGGGGGAGACCCGCGATCTGCATTTCGTAGAAATCTTTCATACCTGTTACCTCTCTTATCCGGTCTACTGCGCCTCTTCCGCCTGTCTGGCGAGGGCCGCTTCGAGCGCCAGCGCCAGCTGATCCGCGCAGGAAGTCTGCTTGAACCCGCAGCGGTTGCCCTTCAGGATCCCGATGATCTCCTGGGCGTCCTTGCCTTCCACGAGTTTGCCGATCGCCTTCAGGTTGCCGTCGCAGCCGTTCACGAACGAAACGTCGTGGACCTTGCCGTCCGTAACGTCGAAGTGGATCGCGGTGGCGCAGGTGCCGAAAGTCTTGTAGGTGTATTGCATAGTCGTTCCTTTCCGTCTGCACAAGACGATATGTTTACAGTTTAGTATAGCACAAAACCCGCCCTGATGGAGCGGGTTTTGCACTTTGGTGGTGGAGGTTATGGCTTTACAGTTCATGCCCTGATCCGACCCAGAGTTTTTCGGACACCGGCTTCCATCTTTCCGCGACTTCCACGCACTTGTCCGAATATTCCTTCGCGGTCTCCTTGTCCGAATAATCGGTGGATTCCGCGCCGGATTCCTCTACGATCTTCGTCAGACGGCCCGGGTTGTCGAGAACGGGACAGGGCCTCAGCATGTTGCTATTGAAAGGCTGGTTATGTCTGTATCCCTGGAACAGCGGCGACTGATAGGCTTCCAGGAGCGTCTTCTCCCGGATGTTGGAGTCGGAATAGTGGATGAACGCGCAGGGTTCGATGTCGCCGTTGGCGTTGATGTGCAGATACGCCCTGCCTCCGGCGATGCAGCCCTTGACGTACTCTCCGTCGTTCCAGAAATCGACCGTGAAGATGGGCTTGGTCTTTCTGAACTCGCGGATCCGGTGATACATGAATTCTCTCTGTTCGGCGGTCGCCATGAGTTCGGGCACAGCCTTCTTGCCGATGGACATGTAGGTGAAGAACCAGGCGAACAGCGCGCCCATGTCGATCATCTTGTCGAAATAGCTTTCGCTTCCGATCACGTCCACGTTAGCCGACGTATAGCAGCAGGAGATGCCGAACGGCAGGTGGTTCCGCTTCAGGATCTCCATGGCCTTCAGCACCTCCTGATACGTGCCGTCGCCTCTCCTGGAGTCCGTCGCCTCTTCGAAGCCCTCAATCGAGAACGCCGGGACGAAGTTCTTGACCCGCAGCATTTCCTGCGCGAATTCCTCATCCAGGAGCGAGCCGTTCGTGAACGCGCTGAACACGCAGTCGTTATGCTCTTCGCACAGCCTGATGAGGTCCTTTTTCCGCACGAGAGGCTCCCCGCCGGTGAAGAGATACATGTACGTTCCCAGCGCCTTTCCCTGGGAAACGATGCTGCTCATCTCCTCGTACGTCAGGTTGAGCCGGTTGCCGTACTCCGCCGCCCAGCAACCCACGCAGTGCTTGTTGCACGCGCTCGTGGGGTCGAGCAGGATGGCCCAGGGGATGTTGCAGTCGTACTTCGCTTCGTTCTCGGCCTGCAGGTCGCCACCGGTGACCGTCGCGTTCAGCACGAAATTCTCGAACACCTTCTCCCGGACGCCTTTGTCGATATCCGTGTACAGCTTGAGCACCAGCTTCCGCCAGTTGCTGTCGGGATCGGTGAGCGCCGGTTTGATCACTCTCAGATGGCGCTCGATCCTGCCCTGGGTATCGAATCTCTCCAGCAGGTTCAGCACTTTTTCTATGTTATGTTCCGGGTCTTTCTCCAGGAATGCCAGCATCTCTTTGACGAGCATGCTCTGAACGACCTTCTTTACGGCCATTTTCTTTCCTCCGTTTTATGATGGGATGCATTTATGCCATTGATTCACTATCTGGAAGTATTATAATGAGTGCAGAGATATGAAACAACCGTTCCATAAAATACAAAACAAAGGACGCCGAAAATGTATCACATTAAGAACGACAAGCGCTGCAGGCAATCCGCCGAAGCGATCATGGACGGGGTCGCGGAGCTTCTCACGGTCAAGAATTACGCGGACATCACCATCTCCGACATCCAGAGGGTCTCTTCGGTGGGCCGCGCGACGTTTTACCGCCTCTTCGACACCATCGACGACGTCGTGGTCTACAAGATAGACAATTTTCTGATGGAATTCCTCCAGGGCTATACGAGCAAGTCCTACAAGGACCTGTGCCGCTTCATGCTGTCCATGATCTTCACGGAGGGTGAAAAATGGCTCAACATCGTGTTCTCCGGCAGGATGGACCTGATCGTGCATTCGATGAGGAAAAGGCTTGAGGCCATGATGAGCAGCGGCCAGGTCCCCCGGCCCGAGGAGGCGGAGTATCGCCTCGCCATCTTTACGGGGGCGGCGGTCTCCCTCATGACGGCGTGGAACGAGAACGGAAAAAAGGAGAGCATCGACGAACTGGCCGACATCATGGACCGGTACATGGATTTCGATGCCCTGGCCGGCCAGAGCGGCGCTTGAACAAACAAGACCCACCCCGATGGGGTGGGTCTTGTGCATTGGCGGAGGACATGGGACTCGAACCCAC
>JAIKZT010000239.1 GCA_024682015.1 Clostridia bacterium | reverse complement strand
CTGACGCCGGGGCCGGACAATTCGGTCAAGCCGTAGATGTCGTAGGCCTTGATGCCCAAAGTTCTCTCTATGCCCCGGCGCATCTCCTCCGACCAGGCCTCCGCGCCGAAGATGCCCGCCTTCAGGGGGATGTCCTCGGGGGACAGGCCCATTTCCTTCATGGATTCGCCCAGATAGGCCGCGTAAGACGGCGTGCAGCAGAGGATGGTCGCGCTGAGGTCGCGGATGAACATGATCTGCCGCTCCGTGTTGCCCGAAGATGTGGGGATCGTGAGGCAGCCGACCTTGTGGCTGCCGCCGTTCAGCCCCGGGCCTCCCGTGAACAGGCCGTAGCCGTAGGAGACCTGGCATACGTCCTCATCCGTGCCGCCGGCGGCGACGATGGCTCTCGCGCAGCAGTCCTCCCACAGGTCGATGTCGGCCTGGGTGTAGAACGCGACGACGCGCTTGCCCGTCGTGCCCGACGTGGACTGGATGCGCACGCAGTTCTTCAGCGGCTCACCCAGCAGGCCGTACGGATAAGCTTCGCGCAGGTCTGCCTTCGAGAGGAAGGGGAGCTTATGCAGGTCATCGACGCCCTTGATGTCCTCGGGCGTAAGGCCGGCCGCTTCCATCTTCTTGCGGTAGTAGGGGACGCTGTCCCACACATGCTTCACCTGCTTCACCAGGCGCTCATCCTGCCATGCGCGGATCTGCTCCCGGGAAGCGGTTTCGATGTCCGGTTGATAGTACCGTTCCATAATGAGTCCTTTCTATAATGTCTTGGTTTATGGTAAACTAGGCGTTTTTGCCCAGTTCAAAGGCTTTTTTGTTCAATTCGAGGAACTTCGGCGGAACCTGCGCCTCGATGGCTTCCTGCCAGGCCTGCTCCGGCGCGCCGAAATAATGCGACAGCCTGCCCATCAGCACGAGGTTGACGGCCTTGCTGCTGCCGGCTTGCTTGGCGAGGGCGAGGCAGTCAAGAGCGTCGACCTTTGCACCTGCCTCTTTCATCTTTTCGACGAGGTTCTCCGGGTACTGCGCCGCGCCCGTTACGACGGGCATGGGATCGATCTGCTGCGTCGACGTGACGATCTGCCCGCCGGGCTTTAAGTACTCCAGCCAGCGCGCCGCTTCGAGCAGTTCGAACGAGACGATGAAGTCCGCTTCGCCCTTGTCGATGATGGGGGAGCTCACGCGGTCTCCGCAGCGCACGTACGTGACGACGCTGCCGCCCCGCTGGCTCATGCCGTGGACCTCCGAGACCTTGACGTCATAGCCCTGCGCGAGGAGCAGGTGACCCAGCAGTTTGCTCGCCAGCAGGCTTCCCTGGCCGCCGACGCCGACGATCATGATGTTCTTCGTATCCATGGCTATGCCTCCTTTCCCGTGCTCTCAAACGCGTCCATCGGACACAGCTGCGTGCAGATGCCACAGCCCACGCACAGCGTGTCGTCCACGCGCGCCTTGCCCTCTTTGATGGAGATGGCCGGGCAGCCGATGCGCATGCAGGACTTGCAGCCGATGCACTTTTCCGCGTTGACCCGAAGAGGCGCCTTGTGCTTCACGTATTTGAGCAACGCGCAGGGCCTGCGGGAGATGATGACGGACGGTTCCGCCGCTGCCAGTTCTTCTTTGACGGCCGCATCGCACGCGGCGAGGTCGTAGGGATCCACGACGCGCACGCGGCGGATGCCCATGGCTTTGATGAGGCTCTCCAGATCGATCTTGCCGGCCGGGTCTCCCTTGATGTTGTAGCCCGTCGTGGGATTCTGCTGGTGGCCCGTCATGCCCGTAATGGAATTATCCACGATGATGACGGTGGAATTGCTTTGGTTGTAGGCGATGTTGGCGAGGCCCGTCATGCCCGAATGCATGAAGGTCGAATCGCCGATGACGGCCACGGTCTTTCCTTCGCTTTCCTTGCCCAGCGCCTTGTTGAAACCGTGGGTAGCGGAGACGGAGGCGCCCATGCAGAGGGTCATCTCGATGGCGGACAGAGGCGGCGCCGCGCCGAGCGTATAGCAGCCGATGTCGCCGAGGACCGTGCACTTGTTCTTCGCGAGCGTGTAGAACAGGCCTCTGTGCGGACAGCCCGCGCACATGACGGGCGGCCGGCCGGGCAGCGCTTCACCCAAAGCCTTTCCTTCGTGTTTCGGCAGGCCCAGCTTTTCCGCCACGAGGTTCTGCGAGAATTCGCCCAGGAGCGGGAAGATCTCCTTGCCGGCGCAGGACAGGCCCAGTTCCTTCACGTGGGTCTCGATGAAGGGATCGAGCTCCTCCACGACCACGAGCTTTTCGACGCCCGCCGCGAAATCGCGGATCTTCTGCTCCGGGAGCGGCCAGATGAGGCCGAACTTCAGGATGGGGTAGGTGTCGCCGCAGACTTCCTTCACGTACTGATACGACGTGGAAGAGGTGAGGATGCCGAGGGAATGGTCGCGTCCTTCTTCGATGCGGTTCAGTTCGGTGACCTCGGCGAATTCGACCAGCTTCCTCGTGCGCTCCTCGACGAGCGGGTGACGCTTGATGGCGTTGGCCGGGGTCATGACGTATTTCGCGATGTTCTTGGCATAGGGCTTTGCCGGGGCTTCGGCGCGGTCCCCCGTTTCGACGACGGACTGCGAGTGCGCGATGCGCGTGCACATCTTCAGGAAGACGGGCACGTCGAACCGCTCGGACAGCTCGAAGGCCTGCTTGGCAAAGTCGAGCGCCTCCGCGGAATCGGCGGGCTCGAGCATGGGGATCTTCGCGGAGCGCGCGTAGTG
>JAIKZT010000234.1 GCA_024682015.1 Clostridia bacterium | reverse complement strand
GGCGGCGCCGCTGCCGCATATGACCCGCCCAAGCCCTCGCCTGCCCGGCTCACCCCTATGAGGAGGCGCGCGAAGGCGTCCGCGGGGCCGGCCGCGATAGCCGTCAGAAGCGGCGCATCCAGCATCTGCACGAGATACAGGAGCAGTCCGGCCGGAAGGAGCAGTCCCGCCAGCGCGAGGGCGAACGGGTTGAGCACCAGCGAAACGGGCGAAAAGAGCAGAAAGTGGAAGACCGTCAGGGGCGTCATGCCAAGCTGCACCGCCATGCAGGGCGAAAGCACGGACGACAGTTTCAGGATCCAGCCCTTCTTATACCGGTCCGACAGCTCCAGGGCCTTCAGTTCCAGACGCGGAAGCGCCACGCCCAGGCTGTAGGCCGCCATGTACGACAGCTGAAAGCCCGCGTCCAGCAACTGATACGGATTGATGCTCAGAAAAGCCAGCGCAGCCAGAGAAGCTGCGCTTACGAGGTCGTAACGCCGGTGCAGGTGAAAGGATGCCAGCCGCAGACCGATCATGAAGGCCGCCCGCATCACGGAGACCGAAAAGTTCGACAGCGCCGCATAGCAGAGGAGCGCTGCGGCTGCGATGGCCGTCGTCCGAGCATTCCGGCGGTTTCCCAGCAGCTTTACGAGCGCTCCGTACACCAGTCCCACGTGCAGCCCGGATACCGCCAGCACGTGCGCGATGCCGCCGCTTCGAAAGGAAGCGTACAGATCCTCATCCAGAAATCCCTTGTCGCCAAACAGAAGACCCGCCAGCAGCGAGAAGTCCTCCTCGCCAAGAAAAGGCCGCACGCGCCCGTAGAACCGCGCCTTGGAGACCGCCAGAAAGTTCAGCAGAGGCTGTTTCAGCGGTCCTCCCCGGACGCGGTAGCGGTTCACCTCCAGGATGCGGAAGATGCCCCGTCCCCGCAGATACAGCCGGTAGTCGAAACAGCCGAAATTGCGCCGGCCATCGGGCTCGCGAACGGATCCCGCAAAGCCGCACTGCCTGCCCACGAGCGAACAGACGGTTTCCATGTCCTCTTCGCCGGCTGTCAGGCGCACGAGAAATTGTTCGCCCCCCAGCCCGCCAGCCCTCGCCGTCAGCTGCCAATAAGAGCCCTTCCAGACGGCGCCCGTTACGAGGGCTTCCGTTTCGCCGTTCGTCCCATCAAACAGTCCGCTTGTTCGCGCTTCTTCTGCATCCATCCTAAGGCTTCCCGCCAGCAGCGCCAGCAGGCAGGCTGCAGCCAGCGCCCGCGTTCTGATCCCCCTCTGCGAAGACACTTCCGCCTGGCGCCCGGGCCTGGTTCCCGCTGAAAACTCCGCCCTCCTCGCCCGCAAACCCGCTTCCGCCACAAAACAAGCACCCATGCAAAGGATGCACAGGTGCCTGCAGCGGATGTCCGTATAGAAACTGATGGCGATGCCGACCGCCAGAAAGAGGCAGACGGCGGTAAGAGGTCTTCTCATGGGCTTTCGCCCGCATTCATCAGAAGCCTACCACAGTTTCGCGAATTTGTCAATATATGGTTTTATCATTCTTTCCCGCGAAGCGTCTAGTTGCCGCCTGCCGGGGTCTCGCTGCCCTCGCCGGGCGCAGGAGCTTTCCGCGCACGTACCGCTCCGCCCAGTTTACGAGGAATTCCTCGTGACCGTGGCACAGCAGAACACGGGGCAGCGCGCCGCTGTCCATGAGCTTTACGATCGTCCGGAACGGATGCTCGGTATTCGTTTTCGCTTTCTGCGTGTAGGCCATAACCAATATAGTATATCACGGCGAGACCGGCTCGCAAAGAGGGTCAAGGTCCGCGTCGATGAGGAACAGCCGCAGCGTTTCGTCCTCGTCAGGACTGTCCGCCAGCCCTTCCGATGCGGCGGACAGGCCGATGAACCGGCCATCCGCGTCGTAGCAGGCGGCGAGCACGACCGCGTCCTCGGGCGCATCTTCCCGCACCGCGTAGCGCACGCGACCCTTTTCCGTCTTCGCGCGGATCATGGGGACCTCGGGCAGTTCGCCGAAACCGGACGTCTGCAGGCCCTTCAGGAAACTCCAGCAGAGCGTCCTGTCTTCGTCCTCCTCTTCGAGCCAGACGCAGAGCCGGCTGCCGTCCTTTCCCTCCGCGTATGCCAATTCGAATATGCCCGGGGCACCCGCGGCAGCGACCAGTTTCTCCAGCGCGGTCAGATCCGTTTCCTCCTCGAAGCGCCACCAGCCATCCTCCCGGGATATCGACAGATATATCGTCGGAAGTCCTTCGTCAGCCAGCGCCATGACCAGAAAGCGTTCCCCGTCCCACAGAGCATGCGGCAGCGCGTTCCAGGAAGTACTGCAGTAAAGGGCTTCCGATTCGAACTCGGAGCCGTCCTCCGGGATCAGCGCGATGCCGACCTCCATGTTTTCCTGCCACAGCGCCAGAAAACTGTTCAGTTCCTCCGCCCAGCAGACCGACAGATCCGTGACGTAGAGATATCCTTCCGGAACGAAGACCGGCCGGACGTCCTCCATCGTGAAATCGGCATGAATGTACAGGCTGCACACGTGGTTCGACATGGAGTTTTCTCCTTCCATGAAGACCAGGAGCATCCCCTCTTTTCCCGCGGCTATGGCCGGTTTCTGATCGCAGGACGCCTCCCCGCTGACGAAAGACATCGAGATCCCGCTCTCCCCGTAGCGCAGCGATGCGACGTACAGGGTCGCCTCATATCCTTCCTTGAGCGGCAGGACGAAAGCCACGTACACGTCCCCGTCCATCGCGCAGACGGAGGGCTGCATGAGCCCGCGATCCTTGCGGTTGCTCAGATCTGCGATCTGCACCTCCGACAGCAGTTCGCCTTCCGGAGAGAACCACCAGCCCTTCAGCAGGCCGTCCGCCGTGACGGCGCTCGCGAAGAAGCGCTCCCCGTCGAAACAGACCTGCCCGTCGGCCGTCTGCGGCGTAATATATACGGGATGCGCGATCGCGCCAAGCGATCCGTCCGCTTCCTCGTGCAGTCCGCCCACGCCCTTGAACAGCGTCGGCGAAGAAGCGCTGAACGACCACGCCATGTGGCCGTCTCCTTCCATGACCCACAGGTTCAGCCTCGCCGCAGCTTCTCTGGGGTCATTTTCGCTCCAGAATTCCCGCTGCGGCGGATTTGCTTCATATTCTTCCGTTCCCCAGTACAGCCCGTAAAATCCGCTTTTCTCCGGCAGCAGGCATCGATCGGGACGAAACGTGAACGTCGGCACCATATAGAAACCGTACGTATGCTTCTCCGGGTCCTTGATGCGGTAATTCTCCTGGAAACCGAAACACGTCCCGTAATAGGCCCAGTCATAGTCTGTGACCACGCCCATGTCGCCCATTTTCGTATCGAACAGGCAGTTCGTCATGACGACGTCGCTTTCCTGCATGTGGCCGAACAGGACCATGCCGATCCCGCCGCCCGCTGTTCGGAAATGCTCGTTTTCAGCGCCCCCGGCAGCGCCCGCCGTCCCGTGGAACGCACAGTTGACCATATCGAGGGATACGGTCACGGTCAGTTCCTGGGCCACCGCGTAAGCCTGGCTGTAGATCCCGTCGTTGCCCATGTCGACCCAGCCTATGCCGCAAGCTGCGGCTGGCTGGCCGTTCTCCGTATGCGCATAGGCGTCCGCAAAGGCCTCACAATCGGATATCTGCCAGTTCAGTGCGCCATAGTAACTGGTCTGGTCACCTGCGAAGCGCCCGATGAGCCCGCCGGCTCCGGCGAAGCAGCTTGCGTCATCCCCGCCGATCGCACGGATATCCTGCGTATCCGCCAGGCAGCGGGTCATCCGCAGCACGCTCGGCACGCAGATGTAATCAGCGTATGGGAAGTCCCCGATGATGCCGCCGGCGCAGGCGGAGGACCCTGCCTGTGCGCCTGCCCCGTTCGCCAGGACGTTTCCTTTATACTGCAGATCGGTGAGATCCAGCGTCACCTTCATCCCTTCCGTATGCAGGTCCATCTGACCGAAAATGCCTCCGGCAAAGACAGTGCAAGAACCATTTGCCAAAACATCTCCTTCGGAGGCGCAGCCGCTGATGGCCAGTGTATCGATATCGTAATACTCTTCGCCGTATGTTCTCGCCAGCACCTCGTTGTATCCGTTGCCCAGGAAAAACGACGTATTATCGTCCCTGAATTCAAACCGCCCGGCGATGCCTCCGGCATAGACTTTTGCTTCATATTCTTCAGACGGAAGCGCCCCCTCTTCCATTACGATCGTGACGCTGCCGTAGTTTTTGCAATTCGTGAAAGCATGATCGATCAGACACGTTTTACCGTTCCGGCTGTACGTATGCGTGCCGGAGGAATGCCTAGGCACGTTATAGTACACAAAACGGCCGGCGATACCTCCCGCAAAATACTCGCCCCGGTAATCGTCCTGCAGCGTCAGAATGATGTCTCCGTAGTTCGTACAATCCTCCAGCTGATAGTCTGCGACGTAGAATTCATACTCAAGAAAATGCCCGAATACGTTGGAATCATACCGATAATACACGGACTCCGCGCTGAAATCCGCTACGATACCCCCGCCAAACTCCAATGCATGGACATCTCCGTAATTGACGCAGCCACGCAGATTGTCGGCGTCGAACGGCGCACAGACATCTCCTCTGATCGGCGCATAATTGACGCAATCCGTGATCATTTTCGCTTCGAATGAACAATAACGTTCGTCTCCGTCCACCCAGCAGTTGTGGATGACCGCGTCCAGCAGCGTATTATCGCTGGAATCCCTTACATACGCGGCACCTCCCTGCAACCCAAGATTCTCGAGCAGATTCCTGCAGCTCGCGCCAAGGCCGAACATGCAGAAGCCGTTGCCGTTCAGGCATGTGCCTCCGCCGCAGAAGGCGTCAGGGATATAAGCCGGAGAATGGACCATGTCGGTCGCGTCGATGTCATTCATGAGGATGAAGCATCCGTCTGATTCACCAATGGCCAGATAATCTTCGAGCGAATAGACAGGGGCCCAGCCTGCCGGCGCTTCCGTAAGCGTCTCCGTCTCGAGGAGGAAGCGCTGCAGGGAAGGCGTGCCGGTCTTCAGGGAAGCGGGATCCGGCAGCTCGCCGCGTTCGTAAGGCGTTCCGAGGACGGTGCAATCTGCAAAGACCAGATCTTCTTTTTTCTCATACCCGATGATGGCGCTCCTGTCCCGTGCGAGATCGCTGTAGGAGCCGGAAACGGTGCATTTTTCGACCCTCGGCATACATGCAGCCAGATACCCGTTCTGGCTCGCGCCACGGAAGAACTCCCCGAAGAACATGCCCGTGCGGTTTATCCAGATCTGCTCCGAGTATTCGTCAAGTTCATAAGTGATTCTATACTGCCGGAGCGTAATCTCCCCATCAAAACAGCAGGAATCCATCGAAAAGACGGCGGAAGCGGCATTCGTCGTCACAAGCGCCGCAAGACCTCCGACTGTCGTGAATTTATCCTGGACGAAAACCGGATACGGAGAAGCGTAAGGATCGATTTCAGAATAGAAAGCCTCGTAATGCCCATCCTGGCTGTCGTTCACTTTTTCATCCAGGTCGACGGTGATGCTGCCGTTTACCTGGCAGTGCTCAAACCGCGCGCTCCCTCCACCCGTCTCTACGGAAACGCTGCCGGCGATCCCGCCGATACAGCTGACGCGGTCCGCGCAGGAGACGATCTGCATGTCTCCGGCGCAGTCCCGCACCGTAACGCCCGCATCTCCTTTGACAGTGCCGAAAAGCCCACCTTCGTTTACAAACCCTTCCAGCCGGCCGCTGCATGTGCAGTTCTCGACCAGAACGGCATCGGAGAGCACGTAATACGTTCCCCCGCTGCTGACGGATCCGATAAGACCACCTCCCGTTCTGGAGGATTTCAGACTGTCTCCCTCTTCTGCTTCCTGCCACAGGATATCCGCCTGAGAATGACAATTGCGGATGACCGCAGCATTGTTCACATCCGGGTTATCCTCCTGTGAGACCTCGAGGTTGCCGATCAGTCCGCCGGCGGTCAGCGGCTCACCGCAGATCGTGCCTTTAAAAGAGCAGTTCTCCATCAGGAGGTCCGCGCTGCCGGGACCATAGACGGAATGCTGATCAATACTGGCTATTCCAATCAGACCGCCGGCAAAGCCTGGGGCTTTCTGCCGTATCGCTCCCTCAAAATGACAGTTGACGAGGCTGATCGTCAAGTGTTCGCCATTCAGACAGTTTGTCCATGCCTGTCCGATAAAACCTCCCCCGCCGGTGATATCGCCGGAAACGGTCAGATCCCATATCTCCGCGTACTGCACGCCGCCAAACAGTCCGCCGCTTCCGTGAAGGCCGGATATCGTGTGCCCGTTGCCGTCGAAGCGGACGCACATATCGTGCCAGCCCGGGTAACCGGCCCGTACGTTGATGGGCTCCCACTCGCCAAAGTCCGTCAGATCGATGTCGTCCATCAGGATGTAATAGCCGAAATTTGCCTCGCGGATCGCGGACAGTTCCTCAGCCGTCCGGATCGGCACCGGCTCCTCCGGAAACACGACCGGCTCGATGTACTCGTCTGTCGCCGCGGAGGATGACGCCGTCAGAAATAAGGCGACCGCAAGGGCAAGAACTGTCATCAGTGTCCGTCTCTTCATGTGCTCTCTCCTTATCGAAAACGCCTGCGCCGCATCATGCGGGGCAGGCCTCTGTTGCCATGCTCAGACGCAATTATCCCTGAGCGTTCTTATGGGTCACCGTTCCGTCCGGCCAGTAAATGATGTCCGCCTCTGCGAGAATTTCCCCGGTAAGTTCTTCAGCCGGCTTCCAACGGTTCTTCGGAGGCCCGAACTGCTTCAGCTGTTCCTCCGTAAGCTGTGGACAATCTTCGTCAAAGACGACAGGCATGGAAACAGCTTTTCTGACCTCTTCTATCTGTTCCTTTGTTGGTCTGGCTCCCTTAAAAAGAATTGCTTTTGTTGTCATAATACAATTTCGCTTCTCTCGCCGTTGCAATTCTGGCTGTGATCAAACGCATACGATCTTTGCGTTCAGTATACACTACATACAGCAATTCATCAACCATTCCGATCGTTATGAACCTGTCCTCGTCAACGCTGTGGGCATCATCATAGCGTTCGATACGGTATATGTCAGCAAAAACCAGCATGGCAGTCTGAAAAGAAACATGGTGCCTTTTCTCATTTGCTATGTTCTTCTTGTTATCCCATTCAAAATAAAAAGCTTCGCCTCTTACTTCCAATGCGATCGTCGTATTCATCCAACCACTCCTTTCGTTATTGCATTTCTATTATTCTCTTGACCGTGCCATCGGCATTCGTGATCCGCAGGCTGCTGTCCTTTTCCCGCGTGAGCGAAACGGCGCCCAGTTCGTCGGTGCGGAAGACCTGCACGCCTTCGGCTTCGAACAGCCGCAGCACGCGGTCCGCTGGGTGGCCGTACACGTTGCCCCGGCCGCAGGAGATGACGGCCAGATCCGGGCTGACCGCGCGCACGAATGCCTCCGTGCTGGAATAGGCGCTGCCGTGGTGCGCGGCTTTCAGCACGTCCGCTCGCAGATCGTCCGGGCCGTCTTCCGCCAGCAGGCGCTGTTCCGTCTCCGCCGTCATGTCCGCGGTCAGAAGGACGCGCAGGCCTTGATATTCCAGCATTCCGGCGATGCAGCTCCCGTTGCGCGCATCGGACGTGCCGCCCGCTTCTTCGTCCCCGAACGGCGCGAGCACCGTAAACGACGCCTCCCCCAGGTCCAGCACGTCGCCGCGCTTCAGGAAGACGAAGCGCTCCGCGCGGTAGCCTTCGGTCGCGGCAGGATCGCCCTCGCAGACGGCCGGAAACGCGATGCAGCGGATCGGAAACACCTGCGACAGCTCCGCGATGCCCTTCGCGTGGTCCATATCCGGATGTGTGACCACCGCCAGTTCCAGCCCCGCGACCCCGTTCTTCAGCAGGTAGGGCAGCAGCGTCTCCTCGCCGACGTTCTTCAGATAGTTCCCGCCGCCGTCCACGAGCAGGTTCACCCCGCCGCAGGAAACGTGGATGGCATCCCCCTGCCCCACGTCCGCGAACACGACGTCCCGGCGAGGCCTGCTCCAGGGCAGGAAGCTGTCCGAAAGCCCGAAAAGACAGGGCAGCAGGCAGGAGGCGAGCATCATCGCGCAGCATACAAACGCCGCCGCGCGCTTCCGTCCCGACCGCAGCAGCACGGCCCGCCCTTCGGAAAACCACCAGAAGAACAGCGCGTAGTACAGGATCA
The DNA here is from genome assembly GCA_024682015.1 of Clostridia bacterium. Taxonomy (GTDB): domain Bacteria; phylum Bacillota; class Clostridia; order Peptostreptococcales; family Anaerovoracaceae; genus RUG11894. Next base: position 144 of record JAIKZT010000234.1, on the reverse strand, counting down.
TCGCGCCTAAAGGCGGCGCCGCTGCCGCATATGACCCGCCCAAGCCCTCGCCTGCCCGGCTCACCCCTATGAGGAGGCGCGCGAAGGCGTCCGCGGGGCCGGCCGCGATAGCCGTCAGAAGCGGCGCATCCAGCATCTGCACGA
>JAIKZT010000211.1 GCA_024682015.1 Clostridia bacterium | reverse complement strand
CTGGCCTGCCTATACGGGATGATGCGCCTCTTCGCCAAGGACAGCCCCTACAGCTGGTGCGCGGAGCTGCTGCATGGCCGGGACGAATGGCGGACCATCGCCGCGGCGGGTTTCCCGTCCGCCTTCAACAACCTCTGTTCGACCATCCGGCTGCTGATCGTGAACTCCATGCTGATGGCCTTCGGCGGCGCCGGCCTTGTGGCGGTGTTCACCGTGGTCAACGCGATATGGGGCTTCGGAGAGTGCATCACATTGGGCGTACCCGCGGCGGGCAGCGCGATGCTGGGCGTGTTCAGCGGGGAGCGCGACAACGGAAGCTGCCGCCTGCTCCTGCGCGAGGAATGGAAGATCGGCTGTATCGCAGGGGGCGTGTTCCTGGCGCTGTGCATGGCGCTGTCCGGCGCGATCCCGACGATGTTCGGCCTGTCCGGCAGCCTGCTGGTCCCGCTTGTGTGGATGGCGCTTTCGGTCTTTCCGGCCCTGCTGATGAATATCCTGACTACCTATTACAATATGTCTTCCCTGAACATCTGGTCGAATGCCTTGATACTCCTGCGCGTGATCGTTATGACCTATGTGGGCCTGCGCCTGGTCATCGCCGCGCATTTTTCCGTTTTCTTCTTCCTGCTGTTTGCGGAGGCGGCGACGGTGATCCTCTGGTGGGGCGCGACCTGGCTGCATCAGCGGCGGCATCACCGGGATTCCCGATACCTGATGACCGATCTTGCCAACGAGAGGAGCGGAAGAGTCCTGAACTTCTCCGTGAGCGCGGATGTCGATGAGATCGTAAGCGCCAGTGAGCGCATCAGCGAATTCTGCGCGATGAACGGCATGAGCGTCAAGGAGACGATGCGTCTGGAGATGAGCATGGAGGAAGTCATGACGCTGATCCGTCAGGTCAACGAGGAGAAGGGCGTTCAGGGCCTTACCTTTGACCTGCGTGCCTATTCGGTGAACGGGGTCAAGGGCATCCGCATCCGCTACTCGGGGATCGCGTTCAATCCCTTCTCCTTTTCGCCGGGGACGGAGGACGTCGAGGACGACCTGTATATGGGCGTCCGGATGATCCGAAAGATGGTGGAGACGGTCAACTACCAGAGCGCCTTCGGCAGCAACACGCTTCAAATTCTGTTAAGCGAGGACAATCAATGAAATTAAAGGTGCGGGAAGCGGAAGCCCGGGATCTGCCGCAGCTCAAACGCCTGAGCGATGATCTCATCGCCGTGGATTTCTATTCCATGGAGGATCTCGAAGGCATGCTCCGAAAGGAGGACGATCTCCTCTGTATCGTTGTCGATGAAGATCGGAACGACACGGTGGCGTCCTTCTTTTATGCTTTTCTGTCCACGCTGGACGAAGCGCTCGAAGTCCTCCACGTAAAGGAGAAGCCGGAAGTGCTGCAAAAGCTCGACGGAAGCACGCGTGTCGGGGTCTACAAGACAACCGCAACGGCGCCGGCGTATCGGAAACGGGGCCTGTTCTCGGCCTTCATGAAGGATCTGCAGCCGGTGCTCCGCGGCAGGGGCGCCCGGATGATCCTGACCACGGCGCTGCATCCCCCGGGCCGGGAGATCCCTACCCTGAATGCCCTGCGGAGCACGGGCTTTGTCCCCGTATCGACGCTGTATCGACCCTGGGTTGGGAAGAAGGGGTATTGCCCGTACTGCGGACAGGATTACTGCATCTGCAACGCGGAATTTTACATAAGAGAATTTGACGAGAAAGGGAACGGAGAGCTCGATGGATAACACGACGAAATCCGGCCGCCTTCGGTTCAGCATCAGCAAAAAGCTGCTGCTGAGCTATGTCCTGCTGACATTTCTCATCTGTGCGGTTTCCACGGTCAGCGGTTATTTCCAGTACGACAACACGATCCGCAAGCTGTACAACGACAATGGCTATGTGATCGCGAATATCATACTGGATCACATCGATCACGACCGGGTAGCCCAATACGCGCAGACCTGGACCGAAGACGAGCACTATGCGGAGATGGCGGACTACCTGGATTCCGTGACGGAGGCCTCCGGTGCCGCGTATATTTATATCGTGACCTTCTCGGAAGATCACACGATGCGCTATATCTACGACTCCTCCGGCCTCAAAATCGGAGATACGGATCCGGTCTCCTCATATTTTGACGAAGCCTGGGCAGCCTATACAGAGGGGACCAAGCCGGACAACTACATGGTCCGGCACTCCAAGAAGTACGGCTATCTGACATCGAGCATGATGCCCGTGATCGACAGCAAGGGCAATATTGCCGCGGTGCTGCTCGTAGACGTCTGGATGGAGGTGATCATGACCACCCTGCGCGGCTATATTGTGAACATGGTCCTGATCTCTCTGTTCATTCTGGCGATTTTCAGCATCGCCTACTGGTTCTTCACACGCAGGAATTTCATCAGTCCGCTGATGCGGATCCGCCATAATGTCAAGGAGTTCGCGCAGAACGAAACGGAGACGACCATCTCGCTTGAGCCCATTCAGACCAATGACGAGATCCAGGACGTTGCCGAGTCGATCATGCTGATGGAGAACGATATCGTCAAGTATATCGACAACATCCAGACCATCACGGCGGAGAAGGAGCGCATCGGCGCGGAGCTGAACGTTGCCACGCAGATCCAGGCAGACATGCTGCCGCGGATCTTCCCGCCGTTCCCGGACCGCAACGAGTTCGATCTCTACGCCACGATGGATCCCGCCAAGGAGGTCGGCGGCGACTTCTACGACTTCTTCCTGGTCGATGACGACCACCTGGCGCTGGTGATGGCGGACGTCTCCGGCAAAGGCGTTCCGGCTGCGCTGTTCCTGGTCATCGCCAAGACCCTGATCAAGAACCGCGCGCAGCTGGGCGAGAGCCCCGCGGAGATCCTGAAAAACGTCAACGCGCAGCTCTGCGAGGGCAACGAGGCGGAGCTGTTCGTGACCGTCTGGCTGGCCGTGGTCGAGATCTCCACCGGACGCGGCGTGGCGGCCAACGCCGGACATGAGCATCCCGTCATCCGCCGCGCCGACGGGACATATGAGCTGGTGGTCTACCGCCACTCACCTGCCGTAGCCACGATGGAGGGCCTGCGCTTCCGGGAGCATCCCTTTGAGCTGCACCCCGGCGACAGCCTGTTCGTGTACACGGACGGCGTGCCGGAGGCCACGAATGCCAATAATGAGCTGTTCGGTGCCGATCGGATGCTGGCAGCGCTGAACCGGAACCCCAACGCCGCGCCCAAGGAGCTGCTCAAAACGGTGCGGGAGGAGATCGACGCCTTTGTCGGTGACGCGCCGCAGTTTGACGACATAACGATGCTGGGCGTTTACTATGCCGGAACGGAGGAAAACAGAGTGCACGAGCTGACGGTCGACGCCAAGACGGAGAATCTGGATCAGGTGCTCGCCTTTGTCGACGGTTATCTGGAAACGCTCAACTGTTCCGCGAAGGTGCAGATGCAGATCGACGTGGCGGTGGAGGAGCTTTTCGTCAACATCGCGCATTATGCCTACGCACCGGAAACCGGCTCGGTCACCATCCGGCTTGAGGCGGAATCCGACCCGACAGCCGTGAAGATCACGCTGGTGGATCAGGGCATCCCCTACGATCCGCTGGCCAAGCCGGACCCCGACGTGACACTTTCCGCAGAGGAGCGCCAGATCGGAGGACTCGGCATCTATATGGTGAAAAAGAGCATGGACGACATGCAGTACCGCTATGAAAACGGCAGCAATATCCTGACGATACGAAAGGCGCTGTAAGGGACGGCGGCATATGTCTCCCAGCGGAGGATGAAACATCCCCTGCCGACGAAAGTCGGCAGGGGATGTGCTGTCATATCGGGGCCTGGGCAGCGCGCAGCGAAAAGAGACTCTGCCGATATGCGCAGACGCAGCCTCCGTCCGAGGCAGGGGAGCCGGTCCCGCGTCCGTCAGATCCGCACACAGTCGAAGTCCATCTTCTCGGCGAAGGCCTCGATCTCACGGGCGAAGTCGCCTACACCCAGCGCGGTATGGTGGCCGGGGCCCTGTTGGCACCAGGCATCGAAGAACTCCGGGATGGGACGCTGCACCCGGACGCGGCAGTTGGGATTGCCGATGTTCAGGATGTCGCCGGAGATCACCTCGCCGACGGTGTAGATCAGCTTGAACGTCTTTTCCGTGCCGAACTGCGTCAGATTCAGCAGCGTACAGGGGCCCTCAGCCATGTTGAAGTCGATCCCCAGGCCCTCGCCGGTCTTGCCGTGGTGGACGGTCAGGTTCTGCAGCACAGGCTTGTCCTTCGCGACGTTGACGTTGCTGGGACCGTCGTGTCCGACCATGATGAAGTTTTCGTCGTAATCGCAGGAGAAGAACTCCATGAACATGCCCCCGCCGCCCAGCAGGTCGAGGATCTTCATCGCCATCGCGGTCTTGACGTCGCCCTCCGTCAC
>JAIKZT010000209.1 GCA_024682015.1 Clostridia bacterium | reverse complement strand
GCCGCATCGCCCCGTTCTACCGCGTCAGGGCAGAACTTGGCACCTACGACTGCGGCACGCTGAACTGGATGCACAAGACCATCTTCGAAAACAATCCGGCTTTCCTTGAAAAGCTCGGCACCGCCTACAACGAACTGGGCGGGAAGCCCGAGATCGAGATCTTCGACTCCGGCATGATCGACACGGCCAAGCACTACCTGTCCACCGGCATCCTGAAGGCGCCCGCGCACTTTGCATTCATCCTCGGCGCTGCCAGCGGCATGCCTGCGACGCCGGAGAACCTGTGTTTCCTCGTGCGCATGCTGCCCGAAGGCTCCACGTTCTCGGCCAATGGCATGGGCGCCAATCATGTGCCCATCATCATGACGTCGCTGGCCCTCGGCGGCCACGTCCGCGTGGGTCTGGAAGACAACATCTACTTCCGCAAGGGTGAAAAGGCCACGTCCAACGAGCAGTTCGTCAAGCAGGCGGCGGACCTCATCAAGGCCGCCGGCATGGAAGTGGCGAACTTCGAGGAAGCCCGCCAGATCCTCTCCATCGACCAGTTCCAGAAGAGCGCGGCGAAATAGCGGCGCAGAAAAGCATGAGAGCTTCCTGAAGACTCCCGTTTCATCGCAACAAAAGGCCCGGACCGCAAGGTCCGGGCCTTTTTACGGCATGGAAGCTGTCCCGATGCCGTTAGAACTCCAGATAGTGAGGCGGCAGCCCCGCGAGGATGTCGCTCGTAAGGCTGTACGAAGCGATCGGATAACGCAGGCCGTTCTTGCTCAGCTTCTGCAGGTTTTCCGCCGCCTTGACGGCATCGGCGGGCGTCATGGAGATGCGCACGTCCGTATCCGACATGCCCGCGAACTTCTTGTCCGCGTAGCACGGCAGCCCGAGGCCCACTTTACCGGTGTTGAAGGTCTTGCACCAGCAGTCCGAGCAGGTCGATTCGCCCGAGAAACTGAACGCGAAGCGCTCGTAGTCGTGCATCTGCAGCGCGCTCAGGAGCAGGAAGGCCCTGGCCGGGGTCACGTGAAGCACGACGACGTCGGGCTCGATGCGGCCGGAAGCGAGAGGCGAAGCCACGACGGCGATGTATTCCGCGGGCACGCACTCCAGCTCGCGGTTGTGCGCCTTGGACGCCTCCAGGTTATCGAACCACACGTTGTTGAACATCTCGCCCGAATACCACTTCTCGTCGCGCGCGAACATGCCGTTGATGCCGCGGCAGTAATTCGCGTGTATGTTCTCCGCCTTGCAGGCGCTCGTCCAGTTGAACTGGGCTGCATGGCTGACGATGGTGCAGGGCGGCATGTGCTTTTCATGGATGCGCACCTTGGGGATGGCCGCCAGTTCTTCCTCCGTGCGGATCCACTTCATGGCCACGGGAGGCGCTTCCAGGCGCAGCAGCGATGTCAGCTGCGCTGTTATCTCTTTCCAATCGATCGCGTTCATTTTTACCTCGTTTTATATCTTTTCGAACATTATCGGGCCACGCGTGACCCGATAATGCATTGAAAAAAGTTATTTCTGAATTACAGTCTGCGCTCGACGTCTTCTACGGGAGCGTCCAGGTCGGGTACTTCGATGCCGCCGGCGTTCCAGTCGATGTCGTATTCTTCCTTCAGGAAAGCGATGTACTCGTCGCAGGAGGAAGAGCGGCGCGGCGACATGATGTCCATCTGATAGCAGGGACCCTGGGAACGATAGACGTGCGCCCAGTGCACATAGTGGGGCGGAACGTTGACCCAGCAGCCCGGAGACAGTCTGTAGGGTACGCCGTTGACCCAATAATCGCACTCGCCCTTCACGACGGTCGCGATCTGTTCATTGGGATGGGTGTGGGGACCCTGCGGCATGCCGTTGTACATCTTGCCGAGGCACATGTGCATGTTGGCCGCTTCCATCGCGAAGCACTTCAGGTAGCACATGACCTTGCCATCGACGTCCTTTCTGTGGACGGGCATCCAGGGGAGGTCGTTATAGTTCCCGTACATGATTTTTGCCATTGTAAGCTCCTTTCCGGTTAAAACCGTTAACAGTCCGAATTCTCTGTCAATATGAAGATGCAAATCCCGTGCCATGAATGCGGGATTCCGCGTGACAGGATCCCCTTAAGCCGCCCTCGAAGAACCCGTGCGCCATGGCACGGGTTTTGCATAATATATCTGATGAAAATACCGCTCTATCGAACGACAAGGAGACAAGCATCATGACCGAATCCATTCGCAAGACTCATCTTTTCGACTCCGCGGAAGGATCCGTTTACTCGATCCGCCTTACGAATAATACCGGAGACTATATCGATCTTACCAACTACGGCGCGCGCCTCTTCGGCGTGCACGTCCACACGCCCGGCGACGGCATGGAAAACGTCGCGCCGGCCTGCGAACAGGAAGAAGCCGCGATCCGCGCGCTCTCTTCCGGTTGCCTGCTCGGCGGGCCTTTGGCCGGGGAACTTTCAGACAAGGTCTGGGACATCGTGGATCTCGACCAGACGTCCATCATGTTCACTGCCCAGACCGCATCCCGCATCAAGGTCGGCCTGCGCGTGACGTGGGTCAACCTGAACCGGCTCATCCTCGACATCTTCACCACACCCGAAGGCGACGCGGACATCGCACTGCAGCCCCGGCTCGACCTCGCCAGCCGCGTGTACGAGATCGCCTGCTTCTGTCCGAAGGTCAACGGCGGAAGCGCCGCGGATTCCGCCTATGCGGACATGGCTTTCCGCTCCATGAAGTGCGAAGCCGAAGCGGACGTCTTCTCCGACGGAAACGACGCCATCAAGCCTATGCTCGAGATCAAGGACACCGCTTCGTCCCTGCGCATCTCCTTCTACAGCACGCAGCACGAAGCGAAGGCCTGGACGGACGCGGGGCTCGTCTCGATGATCTCATTCGACGCGCAGCCCATCCGCGTGCAGGCCAGCGCCACGCTGACGGAGCGGGCCATCTGGGGGTTCGACCACATCACGGCGAACCTGGCGAGCGACGAGAACGACCCGGAAAGCCCCTTCCTCGGATTCTTCTAGCATACTTCCCTCCATACGAGAAACATACACACACGGAAAAACAGCAGCCAATTGCGGGGCTGCTGTTTTTCTCTTTCTTTTAGGATGGATGCTATGCGTATCTTTATTTCTCGATCAGTTCGTTGACCCTGGCGAGGTGCGCCTTCGTGCGGGAGGCGAAGAAGCCCAGGTCGTTCATGCACGTGACGAGCTGGAACCCCTGGTTGATGCGCCGCGCCGCGTCTTCCGCGGACAGCGTGACGATGCCGGAGATCTTGCCGTTGTCCTGGCAGGCCTTCAGAATGCGGTCGATGGCCTGCACGATGGCGTCCGAGCTCACCTGGTGATCCGAACAGGTATCCGCCGTGAACTTCAGGCCCATCTCCAGCGTAAGGTCGCCCGTTCCGATGAAGATGCCGTCGATGCCGGGCATCGCCGCGATCTCCTCCACGTGGGAGAGGCCTTCCAGCGATTCGCACTGCACGAGGGTCAGGCAGCCGTCGTTGGCCGTGTGGATGTAATCCTCGTAGTTGCCCCAGCGGGGGCCTCTGCCGCCGTTCGCGCCGCGGTGGCCGACGGGAGCGTACTTCGTGTTGTCCACGATCATCTTGGCCTGCTCAGGCGTGTTCACCAGCGGCACCATGATGCCGTGCGCGCCTACGTCCAGCAGGCGGCTCATGGCTGCGCCGTCGTACGGGCTGTAGACCCGCACCAGGGGCGCCATACCGTACAGCTCGCTGGCCCGGAACATGTCCACGGCCGTTTCGCAGGACGTCTGGGCGTGCTCCATGTCGATCACGATGAAATCGAAGCCGTTCATCGCCAGGATCTCGCAGTTGTTCGCGGATCCCGACGCGACGAACGCGCCGATCACGTGGCCCTTTTCCGCTATTTTTTCTCTGATAACATTCCGAATCTTCATCCTGTCCGCCTCCTAAAGTCCCATGTTGCCCGAGATGACGATGCGCTGCACTTCGCTCGTGCCTTCGTAGATCTCCGTGATCTTCGCGTCGCGCATCATGCGCTCCATGGGATAGTCGTTCGTGTATCCGTAGCCACCAAACATCTGCAGCGCCTTCGTCGTCGTCTTCATCGCATGTTCGGAGCAGAACAGCTTGGCCATGGCCGCTTCCTTCGTGTACCGGCGCCCTTCCGCCTTCGCGATGGCCGCCTGATACGTCAGCAGCCGGCCCGCTTCGCACCCCAGTTCCATGTCCGCCAGCGTGAACTGCGTGTTCTGGAACTTCGCGATGGGCTTGCCGAACTGCACGCGCCCCTTCGTGTAGGCGATCGCTTCTTCCAGAGCTCCCTCCGCGATGCCCAGCGCCTGCGCCGCGATGCCGATGCGCCCGCCGTCCAGCGTCGCCATGGCGATCTTGAAGCCTTTGCCCAGTTCGCCCAGCAGGTTCTCCTTGGGCACGATGCAGTCCTGGAACACGATCTCCGCCGTCGGAGAGCCGTGCAGGCCCATCTTCACTTCGTGCTTGCCCACGGAGAAGCCAGGGAAGTCCTTCTCCACGATGAACGCGGAGATGCCGCGGGTGCCCTTCGTGCGGTCCGTCATGGCGAAGACCACGAAGACTTCAGCCACGTAGCCGTTCGTGATGAAGATCTTCGAGCCGTTCAGCACCCAGTGATCGCCTGCGAGCTTCGCGTTCGTAACGCCCTTGGAGGCATCCGATCCCGCGTTGGGCTCCGTCAGCGCGAAGGCGCCGACTTTGCGGCCCTTCGTGAGCATGGGCAGGTATTTCGCCTTCTGCTCGTCCGTGCCGTAGGTCATGATCGGGTCACAGCACAGGCCGTTGTGCGTGGCGACGATGTCGCCGGTGGAGGCGCACTGCTTGCTCAGTTCCTCGATCGCGATGGCGCTCGCCAAGGGATCCGCTCCCGCTCCGCCGTAGCTTTCGGGCACGCACATGCCCATCACGCCCAGGTCGAACAGTTTGTCGATCGTTTCGGCCGGATACGTGCTCGTGCGGTCCGTTTCCGCCGCGATCGGCTTCACTTCGTTGTCCGTGAACTTCTTCATCATCTGCCGGATGAACCGGTGCTGCTGGCTCAGCTGAAAATCCATTTTATCCTCCATGCGCCCGCCGAAGCGGCCGATAAGATGAAGGCAGGTGCGCGAAGAATCTTCCGCTGCCTGCCCTCCCGTTGACTAATACGCTGCGGATCCGCTTATTTTACCGTAACCTTGATCGCGGTATCCATCGCCTTCTGGCTGAGCTCCTGGCCCAGGCCCGGCAGATCGGGCACCGTGAAGTAGCCGTTGACCGGCTGGTAATCGTAGATACCCGTGTCGATGTTCGCCTGCAGCAGAGCCGCCTGGTGATGTTCGTGGATCAGGAAGTTGGGGATGACCGCCTCGAGCTGCAGAGCCGCCGCCGTGGACTGCGGGCCGCCGCAGACGTGGATCTGGACGCCGATGTCGTACGTGCGCGCCATGTCGCAGATCTTCTTGCCTTCGGTGATGCCGCCGCAGTTGCCCAGATCCGGCTGGATCACGTGCAGGGAGTGGTTTTCGAAGAACGGACGATAGCCCCAGCGCGTATAGATGCGCTCACCGGAGGCCAGGGGGATGTTGACCCGGCTGGCGATCTCGGCCATGTTGCCCTCGTTCATGGGCATGGTGGGTTCCTCGTAATAGTAGATGTTCAGGTCTTCGAGGGCGTTGCCGAGCTGGACCGCGGAGTTGGCGTCGGTCAGGGAGTGGACCTCGATGATGATGTCCATGTCGTCGCCGCAGGCCTTGCGGATGGCTTCGACTCTCTTATACGCCATGTCCAGCTGGAACTTCTGCAGGATACCGTTGCAGGGCCAGCCCTTGTATCTGCCTTCCATGTTGAAGCACAGGGGGTCGACCTTGACGCAGTCGTAGCCGTCTTCCTTGGCCTTGATGCCCGCTTCGCCGTATTCCTCGGGATAGATCAGCGCCTTGGCCGTCATGCCCCAGTCGAACTGGATCTGGCTGGCGTAGGCTCTCAGCTTCGGGTTCGTCTTGCCGCCGAGCAGCTTCCAGACCGGCGCATTGAAGGCCTTGCCCTTGATGTCCCACAGGGCGTTGTCGATGGCGCTCATGGCGCCGTAGACGACCGGGCCGCCGCCCAGTCCCCAGAACGTGTTGTGCAGGCGCTGCCAGATGGCTTCGTTGTTCATGGGATCCCAGCCGATGATCAGCTTCGCGAAGTCGCGGCACATGCCGAAGGGCGCTTCCTTCGTGTCGCCGTAAGCGAGGCCCACTTCACCGTAGCCGCTGATGCCCTCATCGGTGTTGATGCGGACGACGACGGGATTCCAGGGGCTGCCCTTTACGGAGGGCTGGCCGATCGTTACCAGAAAAACATCAATGCTTGTAATTTTCATGGGAATATCCTTTCTCGCTACTTGATCAGGAACATGCTGATTTCGGGGATGAAGCCTACCACGATCTCACAGATGAGCAGGCCTATCAGGAATGGTATGGCTGATCGGGTTATCTTGTTGATGCTCAGGCCTGTCATGGATGCGCCTACGAACAGGTTGTAGGCTACCGGCGGGGTCACGAAGGCGACCGCCAGGGACAGGATGACCATCATGCCGAAGTGGATGGGGCTGATGCCCACGGCCGTGGCCACGTTCAGCAGAATGGGCGAAACGATGACGATGATCGGGTTCGTCTGCACGATCATGCCCAGGAAGAACAGGATCAGGTACATGAGCGCAACGAGCACGTAGGGGTTGTTGCTGATGCTCAGGAAGAAGTTCTTGATGGCCGTCGTATAGCCCATGTAGGCCATGATGGCGCCCAGCGCGCCGGCCGGAGCGAACACGTACATCATGCCGCCGAGGAAGTCGACCTTCTTCTTGAACATGGGGATGATGTCCTTCCACTTCAGTTCCTTGTACAGGAACAGGCCGACGATGAGGCCATACACGCAGGAGACGACGCCGGCTTCCGTGGGCGAGAAGATGCCGGAGTAGATGCCGCCGAGGATGATGACGGGCATCAGGAGCGCCCACTTGGCGTCCCAGAAAGCCTTCAGGAAGAGCTTGAAGCTCGTTTCCTTGGGTTCGGTGGAGACGAAGCCGTTGCGCTTGCAGATGACGTAGTTGAAGGCCAGCAGCGTGCCGGTGACGACGATCGCGGGACCCCAGCCAGCCGTGAACAGCTTGCCGATGGACACGTCGTTCGTGACGCCGTACAGCACCATGGGGAACGAGGGCGGAACGATGATGCCCAGGCCGCCGGACACGCAGGTGAGCGCGGTGGCGTAGGCCGGCGAATATCCTTCGCGGACCATCTGCGGGATCATGATGGTGCCGATGGCGGCTACCGTCGCGGGAGCGGAGCCGGATACGGCACCGAAGAACATGCAGGCGAGGACGGTGACCGCGCCCAGGGCGCCGGTGACGTTGCCGATCAGGGAGTTAGCGACGTTCACGAGCCGCTTGGACAGGCCGCCGCCGTCCATGAGGTCGCCCGCCAGCAGGAAGAACGGAAGGCTCAGCATGGTGAAGTCGCCGATCTTCGTGTAGAGCATCTGCGCCATGAATTCCTGGCTCGTAACGCCGGTGTAGGCGATGAGGCCGGATACGGGCAGGCCCAGGGATGTTCCGATGGGAACGCCCAGCATCATGAGGAGGAGCATTCCGATCAATACGATGACTGTAAGCATATGCTATTCCTCCTTTCCTTTCTTCGCGGCAGCTTTCGCGGCCTTTTTCGCTTCCTTCGCCTCCGCTGCGCCATCGGACTTGGCCTTGGCCGCGCGGATCTTTTCCACCTTCTCGATCGCTTCCGGATGAGTCTTTACGTACTCCGCTCTCGCGGCGTCTCCCTCGGCCCAGATCTCCTCCAGGTCGAAAGCGGGCTTTGCCCGGCCGAGCGTCTTCTCCTCTTCCTTCGCCAGCCGGCTGATCTCGATGAGGCCGCGGATGACGCTGAGCGTGAGAAGGATCGCCATGGCTATGTAGATATAGACTTTCGGAAGGCGTGTGACGGAGTAGACGCCTTTCGTCTTCAGCATGTTGCCGATGATGCGGTACACGAAGAACGTGAGCCAGGCGGTGAATCCGGCATGGATGAACGTGGAGAGGATCAGCATGACCCGCTTTACCTTGAACGGGACCATGTTGAGCACCATGTCGATCTTGATGTTCTGACGGGTCAGGACGGCACCGGAAACGCCGCAGTAGGTCATGAGCACGAATGCGATGACTGACACCTCCTGGATCCAGGCGTATTCATGACGGAAGATAAATCTTCCGACCACGTTTACAGTCAGGATCACCGTGATGAACAGGAACAGCGCGGTGCCGATGTAGGTCTCGAAATGCAGCAGCATCTCCAGACCCCAGTTTTTTTCGATTCTCATCTTGTCCATGTCGGATCCTCCATGGGGTCATTTGCAAAGGGTGCGGCCGGCAGAAAGGCCGACCGCACCGGGATAGTAGTCAGGATCTGTTTACTTGACAGCGTCCATCAGTTTGTTCCAGAGATCGTCGCCCATCTTGGCCTTGCAGTCGTTCCAGACGGAGCCGGAGACGCAGTCCACGAAGGCCTGGTGCTCTTCGGAGGTCAGGTCGGTGATGGTGAGACCGTAGGCTTCGAGCTGGCTTCTGAGCAGGTCGGTGGTGGATACGCAGGTGTCGTAGCCGGCCTTGGTGGCGGCTTCGCCCGCTTCGACCATCCAGCCCTTCTCCTCGTCGCTCAGCTGGTTCCAGAGCATGTCGCTGGCGAAGACGATGGAGATGTTGGGCATGTGGTTCAGCATGGTGACATAGTTCTGAACTTCATAGAACTTTCTGGTGACGATCAGGGAGATGGGGTTGTCCTGGCCGTCGCACTGGCCCTGCTGCAGAGCGGTGAACAGTTCGGAGAAAGCGACCGTCATGGTGGAAGCGCCGATGGCTTCGAACGTGGCTCTCTGGATGGGGTCGGACTGGGTTCTGATCTTCAGGCCCTTGACGTCTGCCGGGCTGTGGATCTCCTTCTTGTCGTTGGTGATGGTTCTCATGCCCATGTACATGAAGCCGACCGGGTGCATATTGGTGTCCGCGGTGAACTGCTCGAACATGGCATCGCCGATCTCGCCGGTGGCGACGTCGTACGCAACTTCGTCGTTCTCGAGGATGAAGGGCACGTTGAGGGGCGCGAACGCTGTGGTGTAGTCGCCCCAGTTGCCTGCGCCGACTTCAGCCATTTCGAAAGCGCCGGTGTTCAGGCCGTTGATGATGTCGTCGGTGGTGCCGGCCAGCTGGTTGCCCGGGTAGACCTGGACAACGACCTTGCCGCCGGACAGTTCCTCCATCTTGTCGACGAAGGTCTTGACCATGGCGCCGGTGGCGGCTACGCCGTAGTCCGCTTCATTCATGGAAACGGACAGGCGGATGACCCGCACATCGCTGCCAACGCCGGAGTAATCGGGGATGGGGTACTTGTTTCTCTCGAGGCCGACGGTAACTTCCGCGGTCTGGGCGGGCTCGGTCTGAGCGGGCTCGGTGCCGGTCTGAGCGGGCTCGGTGCCGGTCTGAGCGGGCTCGGTCTGAGCCGGTTCAGTCGTAGCCTGCTGCGCCTGATTGCCAAGCGTGCAGCCGGCGAGCGCAAATACCATCGCTGCGATCAGCATGAGGGCAACGATCTTTACACTTCTCTTCTTCATTTCTTTCCTCCTAAAATAAAGACACATTGGTTTATAACCGCTTTTATATTATGGCAGGCTCTTTGCCTGCGATAATCCGTTATACGCCCAGCAGCTTGGCCGGGTTCTTCTTGGCGATGAGGTCGATGTCCGCCTCGGACAGGCCGTATTCGTCCATGAGCTTGCAGATGAACCGGAACATGCCCTCCACCGGGGAACCGTTGCCCTTCTGGCCCATGTCGGAGTCCAGGATGAGGCTTTCGAGGGGCACCGCCTTCAGCATGCCGCCGATACTGGAATCGTCGAGGGGTCCGAGCACGGAGCAGGAGTGGTAGACGCAGACGTTCATCTCGATGAACGCGCCCATCTTCGCCCACTTCGTCATCTGTTCGTAGGTGGCGCCGATGTGGAACTGCGGATGGTTGACCAGAACGCGCTTGACGCCCAGTTCGAACGCCTTCTCCACGAGGTGGTCGATCTCCCAGGCCGTACCGTGACCCGTGCCAAGCACGAGATCCCTTTCGGCGATGACCTTCAGGCACTCGATGGCCATGGGATCCATGTTGCCCTGCTCGTCCACGTAGACGACGGGGGTCTCGGCGACCTTCTGATTGCCCGCGCCCGCGAACTTGCCCTTGTGGTGGTCGATGTGATTCTTGGAAGACACGGTCGGGAAGTAGATGATCTTCGCGCCCATGCTGGCGGCCGTGTCGACGGCCAGCGGGTTGAACAGGCCGATGGAATTGTTCAGCGCCATGGAGCTGTAGATCTCCACGCCCTGGGCATCGTTATGCTCCTGCACCATCGTAACGCCCATGCAGGACGGGAAGTAGTGGTCCTTCACCAGGAATCCGCGGTAGCCCGCGACGATCGCTTCCTTCAGCATGTCCGCCACGTCGACTTCGCGCTTGGCGACGGACGGGCCGGTGTGCAGGTGAATGTCCAGAATGCCTTTTAAGATATCTCTTCTGTTATCCATGTTTCCTCCTAACGATTTATTCGTTCGACCACATAAAATGCAAGAAGCGTGCCACTCCGTAAAACAATCAAAAAAAACGCGTTCCGGCGCCCTCAGCGCGGCAGTTTTGCCGCATAACAAACGGCAGGCTGCTCCTGACAGCCTGCCGCTCTTTCACCATGAGTTAAATATGAATTATTTCGTTCGGCGGTCGATTATCATATGCATTGACTGATGCAAAATTGAATTATAAAACCGGCCTGTCCGCGCGCTACGCCTTGTTCTGCTGCTCGACGAGGTTCGTGCCGCCGTAGATCTGGCGCAGCTTGGGCTTTTCGATCTTGCCGGTCGGATTGCGCGGCACGTTCGCGAAGATGACCTTGCGCGGACGCTTGTAGCGCGGCAGGTCGAGGCAGAAGCGGTCGACTTCCTCCTCTGTGAGGGTCATGCCCTGCTTGACCTGGATGATGGCCGCCGCGATCTCGCCGAGGCGCTTGTCGGGCAGGCCGATGACCGCCACGTCGTGGATCTTCGGGTGAGCCGCCAGGAAATCCTCGATCTGGACCGGGTACAGATTTTCGCCGCCGGAGATGATGACGTCCTTCTTGCGGTCCACGAGGAAGATGAAGCCCTCTTCGTCCTGCTTGGCCATGTCGCCCGTGTGCAGCCAGCCGTCCTTCAGGACTTCAGCCGTCGCCTCCGGGTTGTGATAATAGCACTTCATGACGCCCGGGCCCTTGACGCACAGCTCGCCCACGACGCCCTGCTCCACCGGGATGCCCGCCTCGTCCACGATCTTGCACTGCCAGCCGAAGCCCGGCACGCCGATGGCGCCGACCTTGCGGACGTTCTCAAGCCCCAGGTGCACGCAGCCCGGCCCCGTCGATTCGGACAGGCCGTAGTTCGTGTCGTACTTGTGGTGCGGGAAGTATTCGAGCCAGTGCCGGATGAGCGAAGGCGGCACCGGCTGGGCGCCGATGTGCATGAGCCTCCACTGCGACAGCTGGTAATGCTCGGGCTTGATGTCGCCGCGGTCGAACGCCGCGAGGATGTCCTGCGCCCAGGGCACGAGCAGCCACACGATGGTCGCGCGCTCCAGAGATACCGCGTCCAGGATGGCCTTCGGGGAATTGCCCTTCAGGATGACGGCCCGGCTGCCGGTGTACAGGGAGCCGAACCAGTGCATCTTCGCGCCGGTGTGGTACAGCGGCGGGATGCACAGGAAGATGTCGTCGTGCGTCGTCTCGTGGTGGATGGCCTCCATGCGCGCCGACTGCATCAGCGCCGTGTGATCCAGCAGGATGGCCTTCGGGAAGCCCGTCGTGCCGGAAGAGTAGTAGATGGCGGCGTCATCCGTGTCCTCGACGAGGATCTTCGGGGAGGACGACGAGCAGTTGGAGACCGCTTCGTTGTAGCTCTCCGCGTAGGACGGGCGGTTGTCGCCCACGAAGAACAGCACCATCTGCGCCTTGATCTTCGGGAAGATGTCCTCGACGCGGCCGATGAACTCGGGACCGAAGAACAGCACGTCCGCATCCGCGAGCTTCAGGCAGTAGTCGATCTCGTCCGCCGTATAGCGGAAGTTGAGCGGCACGGCCACGGCGCCCGTCTTGAGCACGCCGAAGTAGATGGGCAGCCACTCGAGGCAGTTCATCAGCAGGATGGCCACTTTCTGGCCTTTGCGGATGCCGCGCGACAGCAGCAGGTTCGCCACCCGGTTCGCCTTTTCGTCGAAGACGGTCCAGGTGATCTCCCGCCGATAGGGCGAGCCCGTCGTGGGCTGGATCAGTTCGTATTCCTTCCAGGTAACGCGGGGCTCTTCCTGGATCTCGGGGTTGAGCTCCACCAGCGCTATTTCGTTTCCGTACAATTTGCTGTTGCGTTCCAGCAGATCTGGGATGGGCATGTTTTCTTGCTCCTTTGCTTTCGTAAGATTGCCATCATGGCCAATACTGATACTTTAACCCTTTTATCCGTTAAAGTCAACCCCGAGTTTCACTTGAGTCAGGGGACGTTTCCGCTGGCTCAAATCCGGTCCCCGCTTCCCGCCCTTCATTGGCCGCGTTGACGACTGCATCGGTGTCCAAGTCCCGTAATGCTTGCTCTTCTGATGGATGAGGAAGGTGGAACCTTCGTATCCCGGCTCGGCAGGCTCCTCGACAGGCCTATGCTCATAGTGAGGGTCCCGCTTCAGTTCCGTAAAAGCTTCGTACGCCCAACCGGCTCTGTCGAACTCGGTCGCCGGTTTCTCCCGCGGTTCAGGCCGCGGCCTCTCCTGTGGTTTTTGCCGCCGGCGCTTCGGCTTCTCCTGACCCGCTTCCCGCAGGGTCAGGTCGTAGGCCGCCTTCCTGTCGGGATTGCGCAAAACGCTGTACGCCTCGTTCAGCTCCTGCGTCCGCTGGATCGCGATGTCCTTCTCCACGTTTCCCTTGTCAGGGTGATAATAACGAACCTGTTTTCGATATGCTTTTTTGATCTCATCCAATGAATCGGTGAATCGCTCGATCCCGAGCAGTTCGTAGTAATCCAAAGCACGTTCCCCTCGATGCAGCGCCGGTCGTTCTATGAACAGTATTATACTATATGAAGCACCCGCATGTTCGCAAGAAATCTTCGCGCTTTTATGCATTAAAGTTCTTTACTTTCACAGGTTAAAGTGTTACAATGGCCTATATTATCTTTTCGCACCATCCGATGGAACAGAAAGGTTGGCAAAGATGGCGAAGAATACGAGAAAAGACCGCAGCACGGCTCTGTACGAGGCCGTTCTGGATCTGCGGGATGCAGACGAAGCCCGTCGATTTTTTGAGGATCTCTGTTCGCCGACGGAACAGCGCAGCATGGAACAGCGTTTTGACGTGGCCATGATGCTGCTGCAGAACAAGGTGTACACGGAGATCCTGGAAAAGACCGGTACCAGCAGCGCCACCATCAGCCGCGTGCGCCGCAATATCATCGACAAGGAGAGCGGAAGCGCCATGAAGGACATCATCCTGCGCAACGGCATGGCGGGTGAAGCCAGAAAGGAAGAATAACCGAATGAAGAAACTGATGCTTGGCAACGCAGCCGCGGCCCGGGGACTCTGGGAAGCCGGCGTGCAGGTGGTATCCTCTTACCCGGGCACGCCCAGCACCGAGATCACTGAGGAAGCGGCGAAGTACGACGAAATATACGCCGAATGGGCGCCGAACGAGAAGGTGGCCATGGAGACCGCCTTCGGCGCGTCTCTGGCCGGCAAGCGCTCTTTTTGCGGCATGAAGCACGTGGGCCTCAACGTAGCCGCGGATCCCCTGTTCACCGTGTCCTATACCGGGGTCAACGCCGGCATGGTCATCGCGGTGGCGGACGACGCCGGCATGCACAGCTCCCAGAACGAGCAGGACTCCCGTCACTACGCGCGCTCCGCGAAGATCCCCATGCTCGAGCCCGCCGATTCCGCGGAGGCGCTCGACTTTGCCAAGCAGGCTTTCGACCTGTCCGAGCGGTTCGACGTGCCCTTCTTCCTGAAGATGTGCACGCGCATCGCGCACTCGCAGTCCGTCGTCGAAACGGGTGACCGCGCCGAAGCCCCGGCAAAGCCCTATGCCAAGAACATCGCCAAGTACGTCATGACCCCGGCCAACGCCATCAAGCACCATCCGCTCGTCGAGGAGCGCACGCGCAAACTGGTGGAATTCGCCGAGGTCACCGGCCTGAACCGCCTCGAGGAAGGTGCCGACCATGCCATCGGCATCCTCACCTCCTCCACGTCGTATCAGTACGTGAAGGAAGTCTGCGGCGACAGATATCCGGTCCTGAAGTTCGGCCTCATCTGGCCGCTCCCGGAGAAGAAGATCCGCGACTTCGCGGCAAGCGTCGAAAAGCTCGTGGTCGTGGAAGAACTAGACCCCTTCATCGAGACCCACGTGAAGGAGCTGGGCCTGTACTGCGCCGGCAAGGAGATCTTCCCGCTCCTGGGCGAATTCTCGCAGAACCTCGTGGCGGAAAAGCTGGGCCTGCCGAAACACGAAGGAAAGGCTTTGGATGAAGCGCTGCCCGGCCGGCCGCCCGTCATGTGCGCGGGCTGTCCGCACAGAGGCCTGTTCTACACGCTCGCGAAGAACAAGTGCACGGTCCTCGGCAACATCGGCTGCTATACGCTCGGCGCGGCGCCGCCTCTGTCCGCCATCGAGATGACCCTCTGCATGGGCGCCTCCGTCTCCGCTACCCACGGTTTCAACAAG
>JAIKZT010000202.1 GCA_024682015.1 Clostridia bacterium | reverse complement strand
CTCGTCCGCCGGGCCGAGTTCGCCGTTACCGTATCCGGTGATAATGCCGTTGGCGTTCGCCCAAATCACAGCATCACAGTACCACTGTCCCTCTGTCACATCGTCAAAGGGGTTTGCGCCGCTGACTGCGGGCTCACCCTCCAGACGGTAGAGGATCGTGGTGATCATAGCTCTCGTTGCCGTGCCCTGGGGGGCGAATTTATTATTGCCCACGCCCTTCATAAGGCCGTTTGTCACGGCATAATCAACTGCTTCGCGATACCATGCGTCCGGAGTGATATCCGTGAAATCAGCGGAAACGATCACCGTCACGAATGTTTCGGGAAGCCCTTCGTCGTCTTCTGAACTTCCGTAGGGCACGGCTTTTATGTGTACTTTTGTCCGGCCGGGACCGACGGCTGTCAGAACGCCGTGATCCCCCACTGTTACTACGCTTGTGTCTTCGGATTCATAGACGCAGTCGACGTTGCCGGAAGGAGTGGGGGACGTGGTGACTGTGCATGGGCTCTGTTCGCCCACGGTCATATTGATCACGTCCTTTTCCGGCCTGATCGATTCGGGTACGGGTACTTCACCTTCAGTTACTTTAAGGGTAAAATCTCTGGTACCGCCATATTTCAGATGTGCGGTCAACGTGACTTCGCCTGTACCGTGATATATAACGACTCCCTCGTCATCCACGGTGGCATAATCTTCATTTGAAGACGACCACTCGACGCTTTTATCTGTTGCGTCCGCAGGGATCACCGTATAGGGTATAGTGTAAGTGTAAATATGCACGTTGTATTTTACTACATCGTTATCCTTGCTGAATGCGATATCCCGGCCATGAGTCACCTCGCTGTCAGAGACATACTTTGCCATTATGGTGAGGTCCTTTTTTACTTCTAACCTGTCATCTATGATTTTTCCGTCCTCATCGCTCCAGCCTAAAAAGTAGTACCCGTCCTTTTTGGGATATGCTTCATTGCTGTTGATATATCCGCCGTCCTCTATGAAGGCAGTCCTGTATACTTCGCCGTCGACAAGGAAAGTCACTTTATGTACCATGTTATCCAGAAGAGAGAAGTTATCATCCACCCAGATCATCCTGTTTTTTATCCACGTCTTCAGGGCGTCCACTGCGTCATAGTAGCTGAATTCGGTATCTGGATGAAGAGCTGCATGGTTTTGCT
This sequence comes from Clostridia bacterium, assembly GCA_024682015.1. Classification (GTDB taxonomy): domain Bacteria; phylum Bacillota; class Clostridia; order Peptostreptococcales; family Anaerovoracaceae; genus RUG11894. The sequence goes on along the minus strand of JAIKZT010000202.1, from coordinate 6,809 downwards.
CCGCGGAGGCCTTTGTTTCCTCATAATAGCGGTCGATTATACCGCCGTCCGCAACGAGTTCTTCGAGTGCAGCCTTCATTATGGGCCATTGTTTATGCAGCTCCTGAACGAAACCGCCTTCGCTCCGGTCATAAAACAGGGGCTTCATCCATTCGTGCCCCACATCGAAGCCGGTCGTTATGATATTGTGGTTCCAGGCGTAATCGAAATCCCAGAGCGGCCCCCAGTAGAGCTTGCTCACACCTTTTGCGGTATCGCGATCCTTGTAAATATAGGTGCTTCCGGTGGCAAAAGCGTCGCTGTTGAGGGAAACTACGTTGACCAGCCAGTATTTTGCGGCTGTTTCGACGTCCATAAGATCTCTGTAAGCTGTGCCTTCTTCGAACAGGATATCCTCAAACTCCTGAATGTAATTCTGAATATATTCCTGTTGGGCATTGTTTTTGTAGCCGTCTTCCAGCTCGCTGCCGGCAAATGCCTCTTCGCCGTCTTTCAGCATGCTGTCAGCGTTGACTGTTTCCGTATCAAAAGAAGGAGTATGCGTCGCCCAGTCGACTCCGCGGCTGGTATAGAAGATGTCGGGAGAGCCATCCCTTACCTGAAGCGAATTCTGAAGCAGATATCCTCCGGTGATGATCTGCGGTTCGGTATCGTCCTCATCCAGCTCCGCTATCTCAAGGCGGTTATCATCTACGCGGACATTCTCGCTGAGATAATAACTCCCGAGATATTGGGTCCCGAAAACCTTGCCGGTCATAACGACGTCTACCGGTACGCCGCGCGGAGTGAAAGCGAACCCCATTTTATCCCCCAGCCATGCGGTTATCCGGTCTTTCATGAGGGATTCATCAAATGCATTTGCCACCAGCACCCAATGCTTATTGGCGCCCAGACCAAAAAGGTCTGTCTTTTTATCCAATTTGATTTTAAACGGCTTCTTTGCAGATCTTTGCCATGTGGAATTCCCGCGGCCCCTGATGCTCATTTCCAGGTCCTCCACACTCTCACAGTCCAGATCTTCAAAGTCAGAGTAGTGGAAACCCTCCGGGACGTCTACGCTGAACGTACCGTAGCAATATATACTATGATCCGGGCTTTTGATCATATCTTCAATAGTGCCCCGGGACTCGTCGATATTCAAATACACTACGGGAATACCGTTATCAACCGTTGTTTTGTTGTTTTCGACAGCGTAAGCGGCATCAGATATGCAAAGAATTAATAGTATAAAAATGCACGCAAAAAAGAGAACAAAATTATTCTTTGCCGTCAATACCCTTTTCATATCATCACCTGTCCTTATTAAAGTTTATTCTCACCGGGGCGTTTTGTCTTGAGAGATCGATAAACCGCTCAGGACAAAATAAGTATTATTCTTATTATTTTAAGATAGCATGTATATAAATAAATTTCAATTGTTGTATATCGGACGCGTTTATTATCATTTTACTAAATAAAAAAGACACTTTCTTTTTCAGAAAGTGTCTTTTAGATGGATAAAGATTGCGATTTTGACAAAAAAGGGGTTATCGTTAAATTTCGTAACGCTGATAAGCAGAGAGAATTCGGCATTAATTATCAAGAATATGACTTGTGTTTTCACGTGAATATAGATAGAATAATGATGTGACTTTATGCTGATGATAAGGAGAGATGTCGTTATGGCAGTTCGATTAGAACACTACTCATATCGTTTTGCAGAGCAAGTGCTTAACAGCAGACTATCAATAAAGAACGAAATAGAAGAGATTATCCGTCTTTCAACTATAGATCTTTCACAGCTCAGTAGACCCGTCTTCAACACAACTCTAAAGGATCATTTTGTTGAAAAAGGTTGGGTTAGTCAGCCAGACGTGTTTGATCAGGAGACGGATGCCTACGCTCGATTTGATTTCTTGAAAGATCGAGTGGGAGTGGAAGTTCAGTTTGGGCATCCATCGTTCGTAGGAATAGATTTACTGAAATTTCAGATTGCTTCATATTCAAATCTTGATGAGATTGATCTTGGAGTATATATCGTTGCAACAAATCACTTTATCAAGGAAATGCCAACACGATTTGGAAAAACAAATCCGCATATGAAGTGGAACGGTTCTCTTCCATATGAGAAAGTAATAAAATACTTACCGCACGTCAAGAGCGCCATTCAAGTACCTGTTTTTGTAATCGGAATCGATATTTGAACTTAATACTTAGCTGAAAAAAGGATTGCTACCTTTGTCAAGATAGCAATCCTTTTCATGGTGGAGCCGGCGGGAGTTGAACCCGCGTCCGAAAGCGCTTCGGAAGGAACTTCTCCGGGTGCAGGCGGCTGTTTGCGTTCCCTTGCCCAGCCGTGAACCGCCGCACTGATGGGCTTGGTAGCTTCATTGTTCATGGCGCGCGCAAAGCTTGACGCGCTCACGTTCACCACTCAGGTCACGCCCGAGCCCGGCTCGTGGTCCTTCCGGGGCGGACGGCCGCTAATTAAGCAGCGGCGAGAACGGTATTACGATCGTTCTTTAATTTATAATTGCCCGTTTTAAGGATGTCAGGCGCATCCACCCGCTGTTCCAGCCTCCACACCCCCGTCGAAACCGTTGCGGCCCCGCGAAGTGCGCAAGACTGTTACAGCCTCCCCGCGCCCGTCTTGAGCGCGGGGAGGCGCTGTTTATTATACCTTCTCCGGCGCGGGATAGTCCACGCCGAAGGTCTCCACGGTGACCTTTTTCATGATCTGCTTGTCATAGGGGCGGTCCCAGTGGTCCGTTTTTACGTTCGCGACGGCGTCCACGTTCTCCATGCCCTCGGTGACGCAGCCGAACGCGGCGTAGCTGCCGTCCAGATGCGGCGCGTCGTCGTGCATGATGAAGAACTGGCTGCCGGCGGAGTCGGGATCCTGGGCGCGGGCCATCGAGAGGACGCCGCGCGTGTGTTTAAGCGTGTTGCCCGGGCAGCGAAAGCCGAACTCGCCGCGGATGCTGTAGCCGGGGCCGCCGGTGCCGTTGCCCTTGGGGCAGCCGCCCTGGATCATGAAGCCGGGGATCACGCGGTGGAAGGTCAGGCCGTCGTAAAAGCCGCGCTTCACGAGCGAGATGAAATTGTTGACGGTGTTGGGCGCAAGCTCCGGATAGAGCTCCGCCTTGATCACGCCGCCGTTTGCCAGCTCGAAGGTGACGATGGGATTGGGCATGGGGGATCTTCCTTTCTTGTCAGTAGTCGTTGCGCATGGCCCGCGCGATGTCGCGCTGCGCGTCGCGCTCGGCGGCGGCGTCCCGCTTGTCGTGGAGCTTCTTGCCCTTGCAGAGCCCCAGCTCCAGCTTCACCCGGCTGTCCTTGAAATACAAAGACAGGGGGATGAGGGCGACGCCGTCCTGCATGACGCGGGCGTTGAGCTTCAATATCTCGCGCTTGTGCATGAGCAGGCGCTTCGGCCGCATGGGATCGCGGTTGAAGATGTTGCCGTGCTCGTAGGGGCTGATGTGCAGCCCGCGCGCGAAAAGCTCGCCGTTCTTGATCGTGCAGAAGGAGTCCTTGAGGTTCATGTTCCCCGCGCGGATGCTTTTGACCTCCGTGCCGAAAAGCTCTATGCCCGCCTCGAAGCGCTCCAGAACGAAATAGTCGTGAAAGGCTTTCCGGTTGCTCGCGATCTGTTTGACGCCCTTGGCCTTCGGCATGCGCTTTTCGCCTCCTTCCTGTGAAATGCATTATACCATATCTGTCAAGTCTTTCCGCACGGAAACGCGGCGATTTGCGCTTGCGCGCGCGGGGCGGGCTGTGATACGATACAGTCGTACCCATATCCTATAAGAAAGCAGGGAGGTAGACCATGAGCGGAGAATATCAGCCGCGCGGGCTGTATCTGGAGGATTTCGAGGTCGGACGGGAGTACGTCAGCCCCGCCCGCACCGTGACGGAGGCGGACGTGGTGAATTTCGCGGGGCTGTCCGGCGACTTCAACCCGCTGCACACGGACGAGGAATTCGCCAAAAACGGGCCCTTCGGCAAGCGCATCGCCCACGGCGCGCTGGGCTTCATCATCTCCACGGGCCTGAGCAACCAGATGGGGATCTACGAGGGGACGACGATCGCGTTTCTCGAATGTACGGTCAAATACCCCAAGCCGCTGCTGATCGGCGACACGGTCCACGCGGTCGTGACGCCCACGGAGACGCGGCGCTCGTCCAAGCCGGGCAGGGGCATCCTGAAGCAGAGCCTCAGGCTGGTGAATCAGGACGGCGTCACGGTGATGGAGTCCGAGCAGACGCTGATGATGAAGGCCCGCGGCTGACGCGGCGCGCCCCGGAAAGCGGCGCGTCGAAACAGTTTCGCCCGCAGAAAACGGCAACTGTTCCGAAATGGAAGCGCCGGTGAAAAAGTTAAAAATATAACCGGTATTTCCGAAGCAAATCCTGTTGCAATTATAGCGTTCCCTATGATAAAATTAAACAGTCTTTACGCAGGGATACGAACGAAACAGACGAGCAGTCTGCGTAAAAAGAAAGGAGTCAAGACGATATGGTTTTGTCGGAAAAGTACCAGCTCATTCAGAAACTCGCAAAGGACTTTACCGAGGCGGAGATCCCCTCCGAGCTTCAGGACGAGATCGACCAGACCGGGAATTTCCCGCAGGAACTGCTTGAGAAGTTTGCCCATTACGGCTTCTACGGCATCAAGGCGCCCGTGGAGTACGGCGGACAGGGCGGCGATACGCTGGCTTACGTGCTCAGCATCGAGCAGATCGCCCGCGTGAGCGCGGTCGCGTCCATCTACGTCAGCGGCGCGAACTCCCTCGGCAGCGGCCCGCTGCTGCTGGCCGGCACCGAGGAGCAGAAGCAGAAGTATCTGGGCATGGTGGCCCGGGACGGCAAGTACCCCGCCTTCGCGCTGACCGAGCCCGGCGCGGGCTCCGACGCCGGCGGCGTCGTCACCTCCGCCGTGCGCGATGGGGACGACTGGATCATCAACGGCCGCAAGGCGTTCATCACCGGCGCGCCGATCGCCGATTTCGCCATCGTGTTCTGCAAGACCGATCCGAGCCGCGGCAACAAGGGCATCACCACCTTCATCGTGGATATGGATCTCCCCGGCATCAGCTTCGGCAAGCCGGAGAACAAGATGGGCATCATCGGCTGCCCCACCAGCGACATCGTGTTCGAGGACGTGCGCGTGCCCGATTCCGCCCGCCTGGGCGAGGTCAACGAGGGCTTCACCAACGCCATGAAGACGCTGGACTACGGCCGTCTGGGCGTCGCCGCTCAGTCCGTCGGCATCGCGCAGGCCTGCCTCGACGAGGCCGTCAAGTACGCCAAGGAGCGCAAGCAGTTCGGCAAGCCCATCGCGAAGTTCCAGGCCATACAGTTCATGATCGCCGATATGGCCACCGAGCTCGAGGCCTCCCGCCAGCTGCTCTATAACGGCGCCATCATGAAGGACGCGGGCGACCGTCAGGCGAGCATGTACTGCTCCATGGCGAAGTATTTCGCCTCCGAGGCGGCCAACCGCATCGCCTATAAGGCCCTGCAGATCCACGGCGGCTACGGCTACATCAAGGATTACCGCATCGAGCGGCTGTACCGCGATATCCGCATCAATTCCATCTTCGAGGGCACCAGCCAGGTGCAGCAGATGGTCATCGCCGGCGCTGTGCTGAAGTAAGGAGGAACAAGAGAACATGAAGATCATCGTTACCGCCAAGCAGGTCCCCGATACCAACGAGGTCAAGATCGATCCCATCAAGCACACCCTCATCCGTGACGGCGTGCCCTCCATCCTCAACCCCGACGACAAGAACGCGCTCGAGGGCGCCCTTGCTCTGAAGGATCCGTACCCCGGCAGCACCGTCACCGTCATCTCCATGGGGCCCCCGCAGGCGCTCATCATGCTGCGCGAGTGCATCGCCATGGGCGCGGACGACGCCGTTCTCCTCTCCGGACGCGCCTTCGGCGGCGCGGACACCTGCGCCACCAGCACCGCCATCGCCGCCGGCATCAAGAAGATCGGCGACGCGGACATCATCTACTGCGGCCGTCAGGCCATCGACGGCGACACCGCGCAGGTCGGCCCCCAGACCGCCATGCGCCTCGGCCTGCCCGTGGTGAGCTACGTGCAGAAGGTCGTCGAGGTCAACGAGGCCGAGCGCTACGCCATCGTCGAGCGCCAGCTCGAGGACGGCCACGAGATCGTGAAGGTCTCGCTGCCCTGCGTGCTGACCTGCGTCAAGGAGCTCAACGAGCCCCGCTACATGACCGTCGGCCGCATCATCTACGCCTGCGAGACGCCCGACATCATCAAGATCTGGAGCGAGAAGGACGTGGATCTCGATCCTTCGGAATGCGGCCTGAACGCCTCGCCCACGAAGGTGGACAAGAGCTTCACGCCCGACCCGAAGGGCAAGGGCGAGATGCTCTCCGGCACCATCCAGGAGATGAGCGCCGCGCTCGTCGGCAGACTGCGCGAAAAGCACGTGATCTAAGGAGGGAATGGATATATGGCTATCAACGTTATTGCGGATAAATGCAAGGCCTGCGGCATTTGCGTAAGGGAATGCCCGTTTGAGGCCATGGCGCTCGTCGAGGGCGAGGGCAAGAAGGTCGCCGAGGCCGGCATGGCCTGCACCAACTGCGGCGTCTGCGTCGACAAGTGCCCCTTCGCCGCCATCGAGCGCACCGGCACCAGCATGTCGAACGTCGATATCACCCAGTACCACGGCGTCTGGGTCTATGCCGAGCAGCGCGACGGCAAGCTCATGAACGTCGCCATCGAGCTCATGGGCGAGGGCCGCAAGCTGGCCGACGCCATCGGCACCGAGCTCTGCGCGGTCCTGGTGG
>JAIKZT010000198.1 GCA_024682015.1 Clostridia bacterium | reverse complement strand
GCTGGCCATGGAGCCGGACGTCATGCTCTTCGATGAGCCTACCAGCGCCCTCGACCCCGAAATGGTCGGCGAGGTGCTCGACGTCATCAAGGAGCTCGTGAAGAGCGGCATGACCTCGGTGATCGTCACCCATGAAATGGGTTTCTGCCGCGAAGTCTCCGACCGGGTGCTGTTCATGGACGGCGGCGTCATCGCGGAGAGCGGCTCGCCCGAAGAGGTGTTCAACCATCCGCAGAACCCGCGCACGCAGGAATTCCTAAGCAAGGTGCTCTATTGAATGTTGCTCTCCGGCGCTCGCTTTGACAGGCTCAGCGAGCGCCTGCGTCTTTTTTGTGGTATAATCCTCGTATGTCTTTCACCACCGACATCAAAAACGAATTGACGAAGACCGTGCCGGAGAAGAAGTGCTGCCAGCTGGCGGAGATCGCCGGTTTTTTGCGTTTCGCGGGCAGCATCACGCTGTCGTCCGGCAAGATGGGCATCAAGGTGACCACGGACAATCCCGCGGTCGCTCGGGTGTTCATCCGGCTCATCAAGGAATACTTCGGCGCGAAGACCGCGCTGTCCCTGGGCGAGCCGACGCCCCTGGGAAAAGGCCGCGTGTACGAACTGTCCGTTACGCCACAGATGAATTCCGAGCAGATCCTGCGCGAAGTGGGCATTCTCGGCGTACGGGAGGGCAGCAACTACATCACGGACGGCTTTGACCCGGCCATCGTCCGAAAGCGCTGCTGCAAGAAGGCCGCGCTGCGGGGCGCCTTCCTGGCCTGCGGGCTCGTGGCCGATCCCCGAAGGAGTTACAACATGGAACTGATCTGCGGGTCGGAGTACATGGCGCAGGACGTGCGGCGGACGGTCAACAGCTTCGGGCTGAAGGCCAAGGTGCGCCAGCGCCGCAGCAAATACGTGGTCTATCTGCGCGAAAGCGAGCAGATCGGCGATCTGCTGAACATCATCGGCGCCACGAACGCTTACTTTCAGTTCCAGGAAGTGCAGCTCGTAAAGGAGAATTTAAATAAGACGAACCGCATCGCCAACTGCGAGACGGCCAACGTGGAAAAGCAGGTGAACGCGGCCCAAAAACAGCTGGCGGATATCCGGGTCATCGAGGAGACGAAGGGCCTGGGGGCTCTGCCCGCCCGCCTGCAGGAAACGGCCATGATGCGCAAAGCTCATCCGGAGCTGTCGCTCGAGGATCTGGCCGCGGTTTTCGATCCACCCCTGAAAAAATCCGGCTTGAGCCACCGGTTCGCAAGGCTTGCTGAGGAGGCAAACAAGATGAGAGCATACCGCTCGGAGGAATTCCGTCTATGAACGAAAAAAAGACCCGCAATCTCGGGCCGTTATACGTGTTGATCACGGGCGTTCTGTTTTCCATCGGCGGCCTGTGCATGAAGGTCGTTCCATGGAACGCCTTTTCCATCAACAGCTTCCGCTGCCTTGTTTCGGCCGTGGTCATCTACCTGTGCATGCGCGTGCTGAAGCATCCGATGAAGTTCAACCGCCACGTGTTTCTGGCTTCGCTGGCCATGTGCGCCACCACCTGCCTGTATTCGAACTCGGTAAAGCTTACCACGGCCGGCGCCGCCATCGTCATTCAGTTTACGGTGCCCATCTGGACCATGCTGTTCGGGCTGCTGCTCTATCACAGAAAGCCCCGCCGCATGGACATCCTGGCCTGCATCGTCGTATTCGTCGGGATCGCGGTCTGCTTCTACGAGGGACTGGCAGCCGGCCACACGCCGGGCAATATCCTGGCGCTGCTGTCCGGGATCACCTACAGCGGCGTATTCATGAGCAATTCCGCGGAGGACTCGGATCCGTTCAGTTCGGCGGTGATCGGCCAGTTTCTGGCGGGCCTGATCGGCCTTCCATGGCTGCTGCGCGCGGATTTCGCTTCGCTGGGGACGGCGTCCTGGGTAGCGCTGCTGGTCCTGGGCATCTTCCAGATGGGCTTCGGCTACGTGTTCCTGGCGAAGGGGCTGGAGACGACATCGCCCATCACGGCCTGCCTGCTGACGGGCGTCGAACCGGTGCTCAACCCCATCTGGGTGGCGCTCTTCTACGGCGAGCCCATCACGCCGCTGTTCGCTCTCGGCGGGGCGATCGTCCTCGTCTCGGTGACGGCCTACGAGATCTGGAATTCCAGACACCCGAGCGATGCGGCAGCGGGTTAGCGTACTCGCGGCGGCTGGCCGGAGGGTCACCGTTACGCGAAAGGGCATCAAGAACATGTATCTCCGCCTCGATCCGGCGCAAGGCCTTCGCGTGAGCGCGCCGCTGTTTGCGAGCGATGCGCAGATCCGCGCCTTCGTGGAAAGCCGCCTCGACTGGATCAAAAAGGCCGAAAAAAAGGCGGCGGGCAGATCGGGCAGGGGAGCCGCGCCGCAGCGAGCGTATTCAAAGGAAGAACTGAACGCCTTCCGGCAGAGGTGCCGCGCAGCGTTCGACCGCTGGGAGCCGCTGGTGGGAAGGCGGGCGAGCCGCGTGACCCTGCGCTCCATGAAGACCCGCTGGGGCAGCTGCAACGCCGCGAACGGACACGTTTCCATCAATCTGCGGCTTATCGACATGCCGGATGAGTGCCTGGACTACGTGGTCGTGCACGAGCTGTGCCACCTCTGGGAACCCAACCACGGCAAGGCCTTCTGGGCGCGCGTGGCAGCCGCCTATCCGGACTACGCCCGCGTTAGAAAATCCATGAGATAAAGAATCAGGGGACGTTTCTGGCGACTCAAAGGCTTGAGTCACCAGAAACGTCCCCTGACTCTACGACAAATGAAAGTTTACAAGTCTTTTTTCCAGAGGCCGTGCAGGTTGCAGTAGGCGTAGACGGCGACGGGCGTCGCGCCGCAGAGGGCGAAGACTGCCTTGGGTTCATCGCCCGGCTTGAAAGCGATGCGCTGGCCGCCCTTGTCCGTTTCGAGATAGACCCATTCGATGTAGTGTTCTTCCGTCATCGGATGGATCGTGCTGCCGACCTGGACTTTCACGACGCCGCCTTCGCAGGTAACATCGGGAATGTGCTTCTCGAAGCTCGCCTCGACGGTGTTGGCTTCCAGATGCTCCATGGGCTTGCCGCAGCAGACCACGGGCACGCCGGAATCGTGGATCTTGCCGATGATGTTGCCGCACATCGGGCACTTATAGAACTTGCTCATATACTTCTCCTTTCCCCGCAGGTTCCGCGGGTCAAACGACTAATAGTTCTCGCAGTTGACTTCGAAGTAAGCCTGCGGATGCGCGCAGACCGGGCAGATCTCGGGCGCTTTTTCGCCGACCATGATGTGGCCGCAGTTGCGGCACTCCCAGACCTTGACGCTGCTCTTCTCGAAGACCTGCTTCGTCTCCACGTTCTTCAGCAGAGCTCTGTAGCGTTCTTCGTGGTGCTTTTCGATGGCTGCAACGCCGCGGAACTTGGCTGCCAGTTCGGCAAAGCCTTCCTCTTCGGCGACCTTCGCGAAGCCTTCATACATGTCGGTCCACTCGTAGTTCTCGCCGTCCGCTGCCGCTTCCAGATTTTCGGCGGTGCTGCCGATGCCGTTCAGTTCCTTGAACCACAGCTTGGCGTGCTCCTTTTCGTTCTCCGCCGTCTTCAGGAACAGCGCGGAGATCTGCTCGAATCCTTCCTTCTTCGCCTTCGACGCAAAATACGTATACTTGTTTCTCGCCTGAGATTCTCCGGCGAACGCGGCCAGCAGGTTCTGCTCCGTCCGGGTGCCGGCATAGGGATTTTTCTTGTCCATGATGTGCCTCCTTT
>JAIKZT010000185.1 GCA_024682015.1 Clostridia bacterium | reverse complement strand
CGTTGGCGTTGCCCTCCATCACGGCCACCTCCACGGCCTGGCCGCCCTTGATCAGGTTATAGAGCTTCAGCTGCAGCGGCTGCAGGTCCCGGGACGTGATGTAGTACAGCGCGTCCGAGAAGCTGTTCCACTTGCCCACCGCGTAGAACAGCGACAGCGTCGCCAGCGACGAAAAGCTGAGGGGCAGATAGATGCGCCACAGTATCTGGAAATCCGTGGCCCCGTCGATGTAGGCCGCCTCGTTCAGCTCGTAGGGCAGGCTCTGGAAGAAGTTCTTCAGGATGATGATGTTGAAGGTGGAGATCAGGCCCGGCAGGATCAGCGACCACTCGTTGTTCAGCAGGCCGAACTCCTTGACGTTCAGGTAGATGGGGATCGTGCCGCCGGAGAAGTACATGGTGAATACGATGAACAGCATGAAGAACTTGCGGCCCTTCAGGCGCTTCATGGTCAGCGGGAAGGCGTAGAGCACGCTCATGAGCATGGCCAGGAAGGTGTAGATGACGGTGATCTTGACGGTGAAGAACAGGCTGCGGAACATGGAGGCGTCCTGCACGATCACCTCGTAGGCCTTGGTGGTGAACTCCACCGGCCAGAAGGAAACCGCGCCCCGCAGGATGGCGCCCTTGGAGGACAGGGATATGGCGATCACGTTCACGATGGGCAGCGTGCAGACCAGCACGAACACCAGCATGACGACGATGAGGGCGTACTGAGCGCCGCTGAGCCGGCGCTTTTTTCCGGACACAGAATTGACCTGGCTCATGTGTTCTCCCTCCCTTACCAGATGCCCTGCTCGTCGAACAGGCGGGACACCGTGTTGGCGATGGTAATCAGGAACAGGCCCACCACGGACTGGAACAGGCCGATGGCCGTGGCGCGGGCGAACTGGCTGTTGGTGATACCGGCGCGGTACACGAAGGTGGAAATCACGTCGCAGTAGTCCTTCACGATGGTGTTGCCGATGATGTAGGGCCGGTCGAAGCCGATGCTCATCATGCGGCCGATGTTCATGATCAGCAGCACGACGATGGTCGAGCGGATGCCGGGCAGGGTCACGTGCCAGATCTGCTGCAGCTTGTTGGCGCCGTCGATCTGGGCCGCCTCAAACAGGTTCATGTCCAGGCCGGTGATGGCGGCCAGGTAGATGATGGTGCCCCAGCCCATGTTCTGCCACACGCCCACCAGCACGTAGGTGAAGCGCCACATGTGGCCGTCCGTGAGGAAGGGGATGTTCTTGCTGATGAAGCCCATGCGCAGCAGCGTGGAATTGATGACGCCGGAGGTGGGGGCGAAGATCTCCAGCACCATGCCGCCGATGATGACCCAGCTGAGGAAGTGCGGCAGGTACAAAAGCGTCTGGGATACCTTCTTCAGGCGCGGCGTGCGCATCTCGTTCAGCATGATGGCCAGGATGATGGGCATGGGGAAGCCGAAGACCAGATCCAGGAAGTTGAGCAGCAGCGTGTTCCCCAGCGCGATGCCGAAATCGCGCATCTTGAACACGAAGCGGAAATTCTCCAGCCCCACCCACTTGCTGCCCGCGATGCCCTTGAACAGGTTGTATTTCTGGAAGGCGATGATCAGTCCCGTCATCGGCTTATAGCAGAAGAGGATATACCAGATGAAGGGAATGGCCAGCATGGCGTAAAGCCGCCAGTCACGCTTCAGCCACAGGAATTTGTCTTTCTTTTTTCGCGCCTGCACGCCGACCCGCTCCTTAAGTGTCGTTTTCTGAAAAACGGATATACCACTTTATTATTATAACAAACTGACGCCGGGATGCGTTACAGAAAAAATGCTTGATTTTATGCGAATCGTGCATTATCATGGGAATGGGAAACGGCGAAAAGAGCACCGGGAGGCGGATAGAGCGTGAAAGAACAGATGCCGCAGTTCGTCGGCTACAGCGGCATGGCCGAGGGGCGCACGGATTACGAGGCTTTTTACGGCGTCGCGCCGCGCATGCTGTACTGGGGTTCTCACTGCCATGACTTCTATGAGTTCTACATCCACTTCCACGGAGGCCACCAGTACGCCTGCGACGGGCGATTTTTCGACCTGTCGCCCTGCCAGCTGTTCATCATTCCGCCCTTTTCCATGCACGGGCTGGTCTGCCGCACAGAAGCGCTGGACTACGAGCGGGCCTTTCTGTACTGCACCACGGAGACGTTGGAGCGCGCCGGCTGCGGCCAGATCGACCTGGACGACGCCTTTCGCTCGGCCGTGCGCGCGAAGGGCAACATGTACATGATGCCGGAGGAGGACGCCGGGTTCTGCCGAACCTGCCTGAGCGCCATCACCGAAAAGCAGGATGTGCATTCTCCGGAAGCGGCGTTTGAGAACTACGGCCTGATCCTGACCTTCCTGAGCTGCGTCCTGAAAACGGTGCGCAACCAGTGCGAGGACCCCGCCAAGCACCTGACCACGCCGGCCCCCATGCAGCAGATCATCGGCTACATCAACACCCATTATACGGAGCCCATCCGGCTGAGCGAGCTGTCAGCCCGCTTCAACATCAGCAAGTCCGCCCTGAGCCACGAGTTCGCCCGCTACACCAACCGAGGCGTGTACGAATACATCCTCTATCGCCGCGTGATCCTGGCCCAGCAGCTGATCCTGTCCGGAAAGCCGCTGGGGGATATCGCCCAGCAGTGCGGCTTCTGTGATTACTCGAATTTCCTGCGGGTCTTCCACAAACACGCCGGCATGAGCCCCCGGCAGTACCGCGACGCGCGCCTGAGCGCCCCGAAGGGCGAAGCCGCCCCGTAGGGGGCGAAACGAGCCCGGTTTCGGGGACACGGCGCCTGCCGCGCTTTTTGTCGTGTTAAATCGGGCAATTCGCACGAAAGGTATTGTCTTTCCCGGAAGATTATGCTATAATACTTCTGTTTTGAAATTTCAGGAGGCGAATGAACTTCGCTTCGTCATCGAGGAGGATACTTTTTATGGCCGCATTGCTGGTAATCATCCAGATTTTCCTGATCTTCAGCGCCATCGTGCTGATCGTCTCCGTCCTGATGCAGCAGGGCAACAGCGCCGGCCTGGGCGAAATTGGCGGCGGCGCCGAAACGTTCCTGGGCAAAAACAAGGCCAAGAGCTACGAGGGCAAGCTGGAGCTGGCCACCAAGGTCTCCGCGGCGGTGTTCGTCGTGCTGGCCATTCTGATGACCGCGCTGCAATAAGACAAAGGCTTTCGTTGTCACAGGCGAAGCCGCGGTGTGAGCCGCGGCTTTTTGCGCTGCGCCCGCCTCCGAACGGGCGATGAATGACATAATGGAAATGCGCGCATACTACCTCCGTCATCAAACGACGGAGGTATTTTTATGTCGATCGGACTGATTCTGCTGGTTGTCGTGAGCCTTCTGATCCTGTTCGGCGTGGCGCAGCGCGTGCTGGACAGGCTGCGCCTCACCGACCGCCAGGCGCTGCTGTTCGCGGCGCTGCTTTTCATCGGCGGGCTGCTGCCGGACGTGCCCGTCAC
>JAIKZT010000176.1 GCA_024682015.1 Clostridia bacterium | reverse complement strand
GCACGACCTGTGGATCGTCTCCGACGAGATCCACTGCGACCTGGTGCGCACGGGCCTGTCCCATACGCCCATGGGCAAGGTGATGCCGGATTACGACAAGCTGGTCACCTGCATGTCCGCGAGCAAGACGTTCAACATGGCCGGCATGATGCACTCCCACATCATCATCCGCAACGAGGAAGAAAGAGAGCGCTTTAAGTCCCGCGACAAGTCGGCCGGCGGCCTGAACCCCCTGTCCCTGGCAGCCCACAAGGCGGCTTACGAGCAGGGCGGCGAATGGCTGAGACAGCTGCGCGAATATCTGGACGGCAACTTCAAACTGCTGAAGGATTTCCTGGATGAGAACTATCCCGAATGCGAGTTCGAGATCCCCGGCGCCACGTATCTGGCCTGGGTCAACATGGGCAAGGCGCTGCCCGGCGAGAAGGACCTGTGCAGCTTCTTCGCCAACAAGGCGGGCATCCTGCTCGAGGGCGGCGACAGCCTGTTCGTCGGCAACGCCGAAGGCTGGATCCGTCTGAACCTGGCCATGCCCAGAAGCATCCTGGAGGACGGCTTCGCGCGCATGAAGAAAGCCATCGACGCGGCGAGAGCATAAAGGTAAAAAAATAACGTGTCGACGGGGACGGTTCCCAGCGACAACTTTTCGGAAAAAGTTGTCGCTGGGAACCGTCCCCGCCGACACTTTTTTGAATGCTTATTCCGCGAAGTACAGGTACAGATAGGTGACGATCTGCGCTCTCTTGCAGGGAGCGTCCGGGCTGAACGCCGTCTTCGACGTGCCGCTCGTGATGCCCTCCGTATACGCCCAGGCGACAGGAGCCGCATAGTAGGCGCTGTCCGCTACGTCCTCGAAGACCTGCTCCGGCATGGACTCGAGCTCGGGTCTGCCGGCGATGCCGTACAGGAACGTGACGGCCTGGCCGCGGGTCACGGGATCGTTCGAGCCGAACCTGTCGGCCGCGACGCCCGCCGTGACGTTGTTCTCCACTGCCCACAGGACGGCTTTGTAATAGTAGTCGTTCTCCGAGACGTCCTTAAACGGGTTGTCGGTCTTTGCCGGTTCGGGCTTGCCGCTGGCGACCCACAGGAACGTCATCATCTGCGCTCTCGTACAGGTGTCGTCCGGCGCGAACAGCGTCTCGGTCTTGCCGCTCGTGATCTTGTTCTTGTACGCCCATTCCACAGCCTTGCGGAAGTAGTCGCTCTCCGTGACGTCGATGAACGGGAAGGCCGCGGCATCCGTGCCGATCATCACTTCGCCGGCGGGATTGTATTTATCTGCCGGGTCGAACACCGCTTCGGCCTTGATATAGGTGGGGAAGCCGGGTACGGCAAACGGGCTGAACACAGCGCCTTCCGGCGTTTGCAGGGATATGTCCTTCAGGACGACCTTCACCGGTTCGTAGCCTTCTTCGAAGGGGACCGCTTCTTCCACACGGTCGCCGGTGTCCGCCGCGAACGCGAGGCCGTTCGGCGCCTTGGATTCGATCGCCAGGCCGGAAACGCTGCCTTCGATATTGGCGGAACCGCAGACGAGGCCGTAGGTCTTCGCTTCCGTCGAGGAGACGACCTCGGACTTGATCTGGGAATTCTTCATTTCCAGCGCGCCGCCGACTTCCATGCCGTGCGTTTCGCCGGCGCCGGTGACGACTACTTCGACGCGGCTTTCGCCGTCCATCAGGCACTTGCCGCCCAGGACGATGCCGCCGCAGCCCTCTACGTTAGGCGCTTCGACCGTAACGTGGACCGTGCTGCCCTCTTCCATGACGAGGGAGGAATTGCCTTCGTTGCCGATGATGCCGTTGAAGTTCACCGCGAACGGTTCTTCTTCGCCGCCTCCGTGCAGGAAGACGTTCAGATAGCTGCCCTTCAGGTTGATCGAGCTGTTGGCGCCTTCCATGCCGACGCCGTTCATCATGGCCAGATACTTGCCTTCGGGATACCGCTCCGGGTCGCCGTAGCCGTCGATGCTGATGCCGGCGTTCTCCGCGTACAGGGACCCGCTCAGCAGGATGATGTTCTTGGCCGCAGGTCCGACGGAAGGCGTTACGGGCTTGGAGTCGATGCCGAGGAACGAATCCTCGAACAGTCTCATATCGCCTTTCGCGAAGATGCCGGTGCCGTTGACTTCCATTTCGAGGCTTGCTTCTTTGTCCAGGATCAGGGTGCTGCACTGAATGCCGTCCATGAAGATCTCGCCGTTGGGCTCGATCTTTACCTGCATGTCGATCTCGACGTTGCCGTCGGTGTAGATCGCGTTGCTGCCACCCTTGAGGGTGAGGCTGTCGCCGGTCAGGATGAGCGTCGGATGGTTCGCTTCGCCGCTGCTGGAGAAGAACGCGTTCAGGTCGATGCCCGCGCTGTTGTATTCGGGGTCATAGAACGTGTTGTTGATCTCGCATTCGCCCTCGAAATGACAGGTATACTCGACCGTCTGGCTGTGTCTGTGGAACAGCATGAGCCCGAGGGCCGGAGCAAGCTGCCGGTCGAACGTCATGACGGAGTTGTCCAGCTTGAAATCGGTAAACGTGATGTCGGTCCCGTTCGCATCGAACACGACGGTGCCGCTGCCCAGAGTCGTGCCGGCCAGATTCAGCGTCTCGCCGGGTTCCACCGCGTAGTCGCCCACGTACAGGACGGGCTTTTCGTCGTCGCAGTTCGTGACGGTGAGCATGCCATAATCTGAGACCGTGCTGTTGCCGTCCTTGTCCGTGACGGTGCAGCGCACTTTGAGCGGGTTGACGTTCTCCTCGGTCGCGGGAATGACGAGCGTATCCGTCTTTGCGGATTCGCCCTGCAGGATGAACGTGCTGTAGCCGTCCGTCAGCTCCCACTGGTACGAAGCCACGCTGTCCGGGTCTTCGACTTCCACCTTGAACATGGCGCGGTCCGGATATTCGACGTCCACGTTCTCGGGCTGGGCCGTGATGACGGGTCTGCCTTCCGCATAGACCGCCTGCGCGCTGAAGATCAGCAGGGCGGAGAGGAGCAGAAGTGTCAGAAATCGTTTCATGGTATTTCCTCCCTGAATTTCATTTTTCTCTATTATAAACCAACGCGCGGTTTTGCGGTATAATGATAATAGAGGAGTATATTCCTCAGGAAAGTGAGACTGTTTATGGATTGGACATTGACTACAAACGCGCCGGGCAAGGTCGTCCTCATGCAGGGCAACGAGGCGATCGTCCGCGGCGCTGTGGAGAGCGGCATCCATTTTGCCGCGTCTTACCCCGGGTCACCTTCGTCGCAGATCCTCGGCATGCTCGGCAAGATCGCCAAAGAGCGCAATTTCTACGCCCAGTGGGCCACGAACGAGATCTGCGCGTTCCAGGCGTGCCTGGGCACGAGCTTTGCGGGCGCCCGCTCCATCTGCATCGTCAAGCAGAACGGGCTGCTGTGCATCGGCGACGCGCTGTTCTGCGCGGCGCAGCACGGGATCAAGGGGGGCGTCGTCGTGGTCACGAGCGATGACCCGAGCGCACACTCCAGCACGAACGAATTCGACTCGCGCCACATGGCGCTGTCGGCCAGCATCCCTATGCTCGAGCCGACGAACATGCAGGAGGCCAAGGACATGGTGCCTTACGCCTTCGAGATCTCCGAACGCACGAAACAGGTGGTGATCATCCGCCTGACGACGCGCGTGTGCCACGGAAGAGGTTCCGTCGCGCTGGGGGCTCTGCCCGAAACGCAGAGAAAACTCGACGTCGTGGACGAATGGGACCGCATGGTGTGCGTATCGTTCCGCCACCAGGTGATGCTGGATACGCTCGAAGCCGTCAGAGACCTGTTCGAGGAGAGCCCCTACAACCACTACACGGGCCCGGAGCATCCGGAGAAGCTGATCGTCGCGGGCGGCACCGGGTGCCTGTACACGAAGGAAGCGCTGCACCTGCTCGGTGACCCTGCAGACGTCGGCCTGCTGCAGCTCGGCACGATCTGGCCGCTGCCTGAGAAGATGCTTTTAGAGAAGCTGCGCACAGCGAAGAGCGTGCTTGCGGTCGAAGAGGTCGACCCGTTCCTCGAGGACGCGCTCCTGAAGCTGGCCGGCCGGGAAGGCCTGCCCCTGAAGATCTTCGGACGCAACGAAGGAACGATCAACCGGGTCGGCGAACTGGATCCGGATCACGTGCTGCCGGCGGTCAGCGCCTTTACGGGCCTGCCCATGCCGCCGCGCCAGAAGACGTCCGACGTGCCCCTGCTTACCCGCGATTTGAACTTCTGCGCCGGCTGCCCGCACAGAGCCACGTTCTTCGTGCTGAAGCAGGCGATGAGAAGAGAGAAGCTGCCCGGCGTCGTCATCGGCGACATCGGCTGCTACTATATGGCGGGTTCGGAAGCCGGTCAGTACGGCTGGCAGGTGAACAACTGCATGGGAAGCGGCATCAACGTGGCCGAAGGTCTCGGCCAGCTGTCCGCCTACGGCATGGAACAGCCTGTCGTGACGATGTGCGGCGACTCCACGTTCTTCCATACGGTGCTGCCGGGCCTGTGCAACGCCAGCTACCATAATTCCAACATGCTGCTGATCGTACTGGATAACTCCGCCACGGCTATGACGGGCTTCCAGCCCCACCCGGGCACGGGTCTGACCGCCATGGGCGACGAGGTGAAGCCCATGT
>JAIKZT010000112.1 GCA_024682015.1 Clostridia bacterium | reverse complement strand
GGGGACGACCTGCGCATCCTGGAGATCAGCCGCGACACGATGACCGAGGTGGATACGTACAGCCCCAACGGCGACTACCTGAGCACCGGCGTGATGCAGATCAATATGCAGTACTCCTTCGGAGACAGTCCCCGCCGCAGCGCCTATCTTACGAAAAAGACCGTTTCGAGGCTGCTGAGGGGCATCGACATCAGCGGTGCGGTCTCGCTGGACATGTCGGGCATCACCCCCGTCGTGAACGCCTTGGGCGGAATCGATGTGAGGATGGAGGAAGACTGCTCCTATATCGACCCCGAATATACCGAGGGCGCGGAGGTGCATCTGGACGGAGCGGATGCGGAATACTTCATCCGCTGGAGGGATAAGGCCTCCGTCGGCAGCAACGATACGCGTATGGGGAGGCATGCCTGGTTCATCCGGCAGATGCTTACGCAGAGCGATGAGGCCGATTTCAACCGGCTGCTGAACGCGGCGGACCCCTACGTGAATACGGATATGACGGCGGAAGAGATGAAGGCGCTCTACGAGTGCGAATTCGCGGAGACGATACGGCTGCCGGGTGAATCCACGAGGGGGCCCATCCACGACGAGTTCTACGTGGATGAGGATGCTTTGGAAGAAGTGCTGATCCGGCTGTTCTACCGGCCGGCCAGTTAGAAGAATAAGAGAGGACGCAACATGAAACGGACACTTTGCCTTTTGCTTCTTGCGGCGCTTGCGCTGAGCATGGCGGTCATGCCCGCTTTTGCCGAGGAGGGGGACAGCAAGACCGATGCTGTGGAGATCATCGACACGACCCCGGCAGACCCGACCACGCCGGTTACGCCGGACACGCCGACCACACCGGACACTCCTGCTGGGCCGGACACTCCTACTGCGCCGGATACGCCTGCCGGGACGGTTACGCCGACCACACCGGTTACGCCGACTACGCCGACCACACCGGACACTCCGACTGAGCCGGACACACCTGCTGTGCCTGAGAATCCGACCACGCCGGACACTCCGACCACGCCGGACACTCCGAGCGAGCCGGAAGTCGAGATCATCGATACCGACGTGCCTCTTGCCGGGCTAACAGACGATGCCGACGGACGGGGATGGAGCCTCGTGAACCTGATCAGCACGGTCCTTACCGTGGTGTTCGGCGGCATGGCCACGCGTGAGGCCGGCAAGGTCAAACGGACGAAGGAAGAGGTCGCATACGAGGGCGAGAACATCACCTTTGTGGAGCGCTCCGGGAAAGGCGAGAACGGGAAAACCGAAACGAACCTCATCAGGAAAAGCCCCCTGTGGAAGGCCGGTTCTTTCGACCTGCTGAGCGGTGCGGCCGGAATCGTCGCGTTCCTGCTGACGGAAGACATTACTGCGCCGATGGCGCTGGTGGATAAGTGGACGCCCCTCATGATCGCGATCCTTGCGGTCGGCGGCGGCATTTACAAGGTGACCGCCGGCGGAAAGAAACTGAGCCAGGACGTGGCGGATAAACTTCTTGCCGCCGCGGGGAAGACGAAGAAATGAGGATGAACACGGGCACATCCTCCGCCCGCACAGCACGTGTCCTCCTGATGGCGCTCATATTCCTGATCGCCGCGTCGTGGGTCTACCTGACCGCGTTCGGCGAGGGAGACGGGACCGCACACCTTTCCTGGGAAGAAAAGGATGCCACGCATATCCTCACGAAGGAGGAGGCCTCGGCGCTTACCGGGGTACCTGTGGAAAAGCTCACTGTGGTATGGAGCACGGACTACAGCACGGAGCAGTATCCTGTCGTGGTGACGCTGTCCCTTGCGGGGCTGGACGGCCTGCCCATCCATGTGTTCGAATACATGGATGACGGCTGGGAACTCCTCTGCACGCAGACGGCCCCCATCGTAGAGGTGCCGGTAAGCCGGGCGGGCACGCTTGCCGCCGCAGCAGCTCCCGCCGCGGAGAACGCTCCTGCCGGGGAAGGGATTTCCGCGGAGGGCGCACCCGCGGAGAACAGCGGCACAAAGGATGCGGATGACGGCAGCTATTCGTGGATCCTGGCTACGGCGGCCATTGCCGCGGCGGGGATCGCGTTCGCGCTGGTCTCCACGAGGAAGAAGGGACCATGATCGATCTGCACTGCCACCTGCTGCCGTACGTGGATGACGGAGCGAACGATCTGGAGGAAGCAATCGAACTGCTTTCCCTTGAGGCAAAACAGGGCGTGACGGAGATATGCCTGACGCCGCATCTGCGCAAGGGGATATTCGAGACGCCGGACGAGAAGATACGCGCGCAATATGAGCGGATCAGGCCGATCGCGGAAAGCAAGGGGTTAAAGCTGCATCTGTCCCGCGAATACCACTGGGACGAGCTGACGCGGGAGCGATTAGAGGACGGAGACGTTATCCCGATGGGGCAAAACGTCCTGCTGACGGAGTTTTCCGCAAGGTACAGCGTTGTGGAACTGTTGCAGGCGGTAAAGATGGTGCGCACCTTTGGATACGTCCCGCTAATCGCGCACGTGGAACGCTATCCGCTGACCACGGAGGCCCTGATGCGCGAGCTGCGCGAAATGGGCGCGTATATCCAGGTGAACGCGGACGCGGTGCTCGGATACGACGGACGTTATGTGAAAAAGCTTGCATGGAGCCTGCTGAAGGAGGGCCTCGCGGACGTCATCGCTTCTGACGCGCACAGCACGGGGGCGCGCCCGCCGCGGATGCGGGAGTGCCGCGAACAGATAAGGAAAAAGCTTGGCGAACCGCAGGCGGAAAGGCTTCTGAGCGAAAATCCAGGCACGATATTAAACGAAAGTCCGGGAGAAAGACGATATGGACGACAGATCCCATAAGAACAAGGCAAAGGCGGAAAAGACGGCGGAACCGAAGACGATAGAGCTCATCTTCGCGGAGCTTCCGTTCGCGATCAACGAGGAGATGAAGGCCCTGCGGACAAACATCCAGTTCTGCGGCAAGGACAAGAGGGTCATTCTCCTTACGAGCGCGGTGCAAAACGAGGGCAAGACGACCCTCGCGCTCAACCTGTGCCGCAGCTTTGCGGAGCTGAACAAGAGCGTGCTCATGGTCGACGCGGACATGCGCAAATCGATCATCAAGAACAGGCTGCGCTCGGGCAAGATCGGCAAGGGGCTGTCGCACTACCTTTCCGGGCAGTGCGAGATGCCGGAGATCTTTTTCAGGGATGAGACGGCCAATATCCAGCTTCTTCCCGCGGGCAGCTATCCGCCCAACCCGGTGGAGCTGCTGGCCGGAGAGGAAATGCAGACGCTGATCCGCGACGTGCGGGAACGCTTCGACTACGTGGTCATCGACTGCGCGCCGCTGGGCGTGGTCACCGACGCCGCGGTGCTTGCGCCGATCTGCGACGGGGTCGTGATCGTCCTGAACGCCGGAGAGGTACACTACAAGCTGGCGCAGCAGGTCGTCACCAAACTGCAGAACACGGGTTGCGCAATCCTGGGCGTGGTACTCAACCAACTTAACCACCAGTCCAACGGACGGTACTACGGCAAGAAATACGGGTACTATAAGCGCTACGGGCGCTATGGCTATTACAAACGCTACGGCAACTACTACTACCGCCATGAGTACGAAAGCCCGGAAGGGAGCTCGGACAAAAAGAGTGGGCTCGCGAAGATCAAGATCCCAAAGATCAGGATAGGACACAGGCAGAGGTAACGGATGGAGGCCCTGAGCGACATAAGCAAAAGGATAGCGAGATGGCTGCATCTGGAGCATTGGCAGCTCATCATGATCTACCTCATCGTTTACGACGTCATCATGGTAAGCGGTGCGTATTTCCTTGCGCTCTGGCTGCGGTTCGACTTTCGATTTTCGGCGATCCCAGAGCAGTATCTGGTCGCATGGCAGAATTTTACACCGATCTATTCGGCCCTGTGTTTTGCGGTGTTCTGGCGGCTGGGTCTGTACAAGAGCATCTGGCGCTTTGCCAGTTTTTCGGAACTGTTCCGGGTGACCCTGTCCAGCATTGTCACAGCCGTACTGCATACGGTGCTGATCACGGTGCTTTTCCGGCGCATGCCGATCTCGTACTACGTCCTGGGCGCCATGTTCCAGTTCTGTTTCGTACTGGGCATCCGGTTCTCCTACCGGTTCCTGAACATAATACGCAATCGCTGGAGGACGCCTGCATCGGGTCACCGTGTGATGATTATCGGTGCAGGGCAGGCCGGGCAGATGATCATCCAGGACATGCGTCGTTCGCCCGAGGTGAAGGACCAGGTCGTGTGCATCATCGACGACAACCGCAACAAATGGGGTCGGACGGTCGACGGGATCTCCATCGTCGGTGGCCGGGACGATATTCTCGCCAGCGCGCGCAAATACGAAGTGGATAAGATTTATGTGGCGATTCCAAGCGCCACGAAGCAGGATCAGCGGGATATCCTGAACATCTGCAAGGAGACGGGCTGCGAACTAAAGACTCTGCCGGGTATTTACCAGCTGATCAATGGCGAGGTGTCGCTGTCCAGCATGAAGGACGTTGACATTGCGGACCTGCTGGGACGGGACCAGATCCAGGTCGACCTGGAGGAAATCCTGGAATCGTTGCGCGGCAAGACGATTCTCGTGACAGGCGGTGGGGGCTCTATCGGTTCGGAGCTCTGCCGTCAGATCGCGCGGCATGAGCCGGGGCTGCTGGTCATCTTCGATATTTATGAAAATAACGCCTACGAGATCGAGCAGGAACTAAAACGCGAACTGACGGCTCTCCATTTCGTGGTGGAAATCGGCTCCGTACGGGACAGCCGCCGTGTGAACCAGATCTTCGATAAGTATCATCCGGATTACGTGTACCATGCGGCGGCTCACAAGCACGTGCCGTTGATGGAGACCAGCCCCTGCGAAGCGC
>JAIKZT010000101.1 GCA_024682015.1 Clostridia bacterium | reverse complement strand
TTCGTCGTGATCGGATGATCCTCATCGGTTTCCTTGAGGATGTCCAGCACCCGCAGCAGCTTTATCTTCGTAACCTCCATGCAGCACTCCCCGTTTTAAGCCGCGCAGCCTGTGCGAAAAGGCCCGCCCTCTGCTACCCATAGTATAGCAGAAAGCGGGCCTATTTTGGTACAGGTCATTTGATCGATCTTACCGCATCGCCAGGGTCACGTCGCCCTCGGCGGCCAGACCGCCTCGCACGAAAACCTGGGCATGGCAGGTCGCGATGGCCTTCTCCGGACGCTCCTTCGCGAGGACAGCCCGGATCTCGATCGTGTCGCCCGGGACGATCTTCGCGCGAAAACGCACGCTGTCGATGCCTAAAAAAAGCGGCACCTTTCCGGCGTAGCGCTCGCAGGACAGCAGCAGGATATCCGCCGTCTGCGCCATGCATTCCACCGTATAAACGCCCGGCAGCACCGGTTCGCCCGGGAAATGCCCCTTGAAGATCTCCCTTGCGGGATCCGCCCAGAACGTCGCCTCGATGCTCTCGCCAGGCGCCAGGTCCAGGACCTCGTCCACGAGCAGCATGGGGTCTCTGTGGGGGATGATCCGCTGGATCTCCTCCCTATTCAGCCTCATCGCTTTCCTCCCCGCCTGCCTTGCTATAGATGAAGTACTCGTCCTGCAGCGCCTCCTCCAGGTCCAGGTGCTTTAAGACGAGCACCGTGCTGATCACGTCCGCCAGCGCGTTGTGCGCGCCGTCCGGTTTTTCCTGGAAATGATACAGCGCGTAATTCAGCGGCCAGCTGCGGTCCTCCTGCATCTCGTAGTCGTCGAACATCAGCTGCGCGTCGAACAGGTCCGGCAGCCAGTCCGTCGGATAGGAGAACTTGCGGCAGTTGCGCGAAAGCACGTGCCCGTCGCTGCCGCTCCAGGACAAAAGCGCGAAATCTGACCCGCACCAGGCGCGGAACGCGTCCATCGCCTCCGCGAACGGCAGGCCGCCCTCCAGGTCCGCATCCGTCAGCAGAGTCAGCTCCGACACGTCTTTATTGAGCTTTGTATAGTAAAACGGCTTGATGATCTGCGAGAACGTGTCCAGCACGTTTCCCTGCAGGTCGATCTTCGCCGCGCCGATCTGAATGATCTCGTCCGGAAGGCCAGGCACGGGCGTGCGGCCTTTCAGCGGCTGGTTCCATTCCAGGTCGAAAACGATGGGGGTCATGCGCGTCTCCTTTCCGGGCCGCGGTTGAAAGCGATGCCCCAAGCGACTATAATTTCCTTACGGAGGTATTATACCATGCTGAAACCCATCGCGGCTATGTCCGACCACGAAATGCTCGTCGAACTGCTCCAGGAGAAGCGCAGAAACGACCGCGCGCGCAACATCCGATACGTCATTTTAGGCGCCGTCCTCGTCATCCTCATCATCCTGCTGGCGAAGTACCTGCCCCCCGTCGTCCGCTATTTCCGCAGCGTGCAGGAGACGATCGAACAGATCCAGGCCAGTCTGGCGCAGGTGCAGAGCGTCACCGATACCGTACGCGAATCCGTCGCCGGCCTGCTCGAGAAGATAGGCGGCCTGTTCCACTGGTAGTCCCGTCTTTGGATGACCCCACAAAAACGGCCGCCCCTTGACAGGGGCGGCCGTGAAAGGGCCTCTGCGGCCTTACAACTGCGGGCCGCCCGCCTGAGATCCCTGCTTCTGGATCTTCAGCGCTTCTTCCTTCATCTTCTTGTTCAGTTCCATGGCGGAGCTTTCGTCATTCCGCTTCAGGATCTCCGCCTGATCTTTTGTCAGCTCGCCGAGCTGGTGCTTCTCCGTGAAGATCTTGACCCGCTTCGCGTAGTCGATGCGGTCCATTTCGTACTGATTCTTACCGACGAGATCCTTCAGATCCGTCACGCCCTTTTCCCGCATCTTCTTGGCGAGGTACCTCGTCCATAAATTAAGCCTTTTTCCTGATTTACACATTAAACAGGAAAGTGATGATATCCCCGTCCTTCACGACGTACTCCTTGCCTTCGGAACGCAGATAGCCCTTCTCCCTGCAGGCCGCCATGCTGCCGCCGGCCTCGATGAACTTGTC
Source organism: Clostridia bacterium (assembly GCA_024682015.1). GTDB lineage: Bacteria > Bacillota > Clostridia > Peptostreptococcales > Anaerovoracaceae > RUG11894. The sequence continues at coordinate 341 of JAIKZT010000101.1, read as the reverse complement.
GTAGGCGATGGTCTCGGCCCGGATGAACCCCTTTTCGAAGTCCGTATGGATCTTGCCCGCAGCCTGCGGCGCCTTCGTGCCGTTTTTGATGGTCCAGGCGCGGCACTCATCCTCGCCGGCCGTCAGGAAGGAGATGAGGTTCAGCAGCGCGTAAGACGCCTTGATCAGCTTGTCCAGGCCGCTCTCCTCGATGCCGAGCTCCGCCAGGAATTCGGCGCGCTCCTCGTCGTCGAGTTCGGCCATCTCCGCCTCGATCTCGGCGCAGATCGCCACTACCTGTGACCCTTCCGCATCCGCGATCTCTTTGACGGTCTGCACGAACGGGTTGCCGTCCGCGTCCG
>JAIKZT010000100.1 GCA_024682015.1 Clostridia bacterium | reverse complement strand
TAAGATATCTGTGTAAAACGATCTTGCATGCAGAGGCTTCAGCCGGGAGGAAACGCCATGGCACTGTTCGGAAAGAAGGATAAACCAAAAAAGACCTGCCCCATCTGCGGCGGCGAGCTGCATTTCTTCACCTCGCTCCTGCTCGCGGACAACAATGAGATCTGCGCCGACTGCGCGCAGAAGATGCGCGACCAGTTCAACGTCGAGTACTACTGGGAAAGGAAGTACTGGCGCGACGGGGACGTTACCGTGCGGAAAAAGAGCCACGACCTGCTGCAGGATCTGACGCTCGAAGACGTGATGGAGATCATGCAGCAGAAGGAAGAAGCGAAACAGGAAACGCTGGAGACGGTCGACGGAGCCGCCGGCGCCTATGCCAGCGTTTTCACGTTCACGCAGCCGGAGCAGATCTTCCCCAAGCCCCTGCAGGTGGGCATCCCCCGCGCCAAGGCGTTGAAGGGCGCCTGGGTCTGCAAAGGTACGGCCATCCGCGGCAGTTTCGAGCAGGGTGACGACGTGCTGGTCCTCGCGCAGGACGGCACCACGCGCCCCGCGAAGATCGCCGTGCTCATCCCCTGCGACATCATAGATTTCTGGACCGAGCTGCAGGCGCGTACCCACAAAAAGACCATCGCGGAGGGCTTTCCGGCCTGGATCGTGCTTGACCCGGCCATCGGCGAAGTCCGCGAAGGCGAGACGATCGTGAAATAGCAGGTTAACCACACGAAAAGGCCATCCCGGCGAAACGGGATGGCCTTGTTTTGTCTGCCTTCTTCTATTTGTTGAACAGGGAGTCGAACCGCTTGATCAGCCCGAACTTGAAGCATACGAGGATGCCGAAGATGGCGCCGACCGTGGGCTGCGCGATCTGGTACGGCAGTTTGAGGATGGCGTATTCGGGCGTGCTGTAGACGAATGCGCGGCCGAGGCTGTAGACGATCGTCGTGACGATGAGGCCCAGGACGCAGCCGATCACGGCGCCCTTTACACTGCGCTCTCCGTCTTTGTCCACGAATTTGCGGACGGCCCAGGAGATCAGGAAGCCCTGCAGGCCGTGAGCGATGAGGGAGAAGAACATCGGCGTCGGGTAGAAGAAAAAGTCGCCGAGGAAGGCGCCGATGCCGCCCACCGCCGCCGCATAGCCCGGCGCAAGCAGGATGGCCGCCGTCGTAATGATGCAGTCGTTCAGGTACAGATGGCCGCCCGGCACGGGGATGCCGAAGGAGCTCATGATGACATTCATTGCCATCAGCAGGGCTGAAGCGGTAAGGATCTTGATCTGGTGGTCTGTCGTTTCTCTGTTTTTCATGGTATTCATTCCGTTCATAGTCATGCTTTTCATGGAGATCACCTCGTTTCACAAGGTGCATGGCGCTTGCCTTTTTTCTGACTATACTGTAACATGGAACTGACCTTATATAAATATCCAAAATCAAAGTAAATTATAAGACCAGTTTACAAGGAGAATGACCCGTCCATGGATGGCCAGCGAAGCGAAAAACAGTATATACGCCTCTATGAGGACCTGCGCAAAGGCATAGAGACCGGCCTGTATCCGGCTGGGAGCAAACTGCCATCCAAGCGCACGATGGCAAGGGATAACGGCGTCAGCCTCATCACGGCGGAACACGCGCTGCAGCTGCTCGAAGACGAGGGCTACATCGCCCCGAAGGAGCGCAGCGGCTATTTCGTCATCTACGACGAGGACAGCACGTTTCCCGTGGATCTCGGAGAGAATAAGACCAGATACTGGCCGCAGGAAGATTCCGACGAGACGGGCTTCCCCTTCAGCGTCTACGCCAAGACGGCCCGCCGCGTGCTGACTGTCTACGCGGAAGCTGTGCTGCAGCGCTCGCCGAACTTCGGCGCGGTCATCCTGCGGGAGGCCATCGCCCGGTATCTCGCCAAAGCGCGCCGCATCGAGGCAAGCCCCGAGCAGATCATCATCGGATCCGGCGCGGAATACCTGTACGGGCTAATCGTGCAGGTGCTCGGCCGCAGCCGCATCTACGGCATCGAGGATCCGTCCTACGAAAAGATCGCCCAGGTCTACCGGGCCAACGACATCACCTGCGATCCGCTGCCGCTCGGCCCCGACGGCATCCGCAGCGAAGCTCTGTGGGGGTCCGACGCGCAGGTGCTGCACATCACGCCCTACCGCAGTTACCCTTCCGGCGTGACCGCGACCAACGCCAAAAAGCGCGAATACATGCGCTGGCGGGCGCAGCGCAACGCGTACATCATCGAAGATGACTTCGAATCGGAGATCACGCCGGCCCGAAAGCCGGAGGAAACGCTGTTTTCCATGGACGATTCCGGGCGCGTGCTGTATGTCAACACGTTCACGAACACGATCTCCACGGCCGTCCGCACAGCCTACCTCGTCGTTCCCGAGCCGCTACTGAAAAACTTTAAGGAACGCATAGGCTTTTACACCTGCACGGTCCCCACGTTTGAACAGTATATTCTCGCCGAGCTCATCCTGAACGGCGACTTCGAGCGCCACATCAACCGGATGAGAAGGGCAAAGAGAAAGACTATTTAGCGCCTGCCGCTTCGGTCACTGCGGCCAGGCGGCGCGCGCCGTTCTGAAAGGTCATCTCCAGCTTGCTGCAATTTGTAGCCAATTGACTGTCTCGTGCTCAGAACGACAGTATCTATTCCTTCGACATGCTCAGGGACTGTCTACGGCGCTCGCAGAACCAGCCAGAGCGTAAAACTGACGCTCGCCGAGCCCGCCAGAACTGGCACCGGTCGTCAGTTTCCCAACTCGATCGATATCTCCGTAAACTCCTTCAGCAGGCAATCCACGTCGTATGCAGACTTGTCCTGGCCGTAGT
>JAIKZT010000079.1 GCA_024682015.1 Clostridia bacterium | reverse complement strand
GGCATAACGGAACCGTTAATTTGCTTTTCGATGTCTAAAAAGTTATCCCGGTTCGTAAAGTTGCGCACGAAGTCGTTGCCTGTGCCGCAGGGAACGACCGCCAGCTGGGCGTTCGAATGACCAGCGATCCCCGTCAGCACGTTGTTGACCGTGCCGTCCCCGCCGCAGGCATAGAAACGCACGTCCCCTTCGAACGCGCATTTCTGGCGGCAATAGAGGATGGTCTCCTGTTCGCTCAGCGTGCGGTGGATCTCGTAATCGTCCGCAAAACCCGTGAGCGCTTTATGGATCTTCGGCAGGATGTCCCGCAGGGCTGCGCCGTTGCCGGCCGCGGGATTTACGACAAAAATGTGCTTCATTCGATGATCTCCCGGATCAGGGGTGCTGTTTCGGGCGCCTCGGCGCCGACGGTATAGGCGGCTGCGGCTTCCTTCAGCCCTTCCGCGAGTTTTTCCTCGCAGTCGGAGTACAGGATCGCAAGGCTTTCGCCCTCTTCTATTCTATCGCCGACCTTCTTCAAAAGCAAGATGCCCGCCGACAGATCGATGGGGTCCTCCTTCGTCTTGCGGCCGGCGCCCAGGTGCTGGGATGCGAGACCGATGCCGTCCGCCGCGATGTCCGTTACGAAGCCGCCCTTCTCGGCTTTCAGCTCCGCCTTCAGCAGCGGCTGTTTGAAGAGAGCGTAGTTTTCGATGACGGCAGGGTCTCCCCCCTGTGCCTCGATGAACCGCCTCAGCACGTCCAGCGCGCGCCCCGAACGCAGGGCGTCCTCCGCCTTCGCGCGTCCTTCTTCGGGCGAGTCCGCCCGCTTGCCGCAGTAAACCATCCAGCCGGACAGAACGAGCGCCAGTTCCTCCATGTCCGCGGGGCCCTTGCCTTTCAGCGTGTCGATGGCTTCCATCACCTCGAGGCTGTTGCCCACGGCGCAGCCGAGCGGCTGGTTCATGTCCGTGATGACCGCGACGACCTTCTTGCCCGCGTCAGTGCCGATGTCGACCATCAGTCGGCCCAGGTCCTCCGCCGCCTGCTGCGTCTTATTGAAGCTCCCCTGGCCGCATTTCACGTCCAGCACGATGGCGTCCGAGCCGGAAGCCAGTTTCTTGCTCATGATGGACGAGGCGATGAGGGAGATGTTGTTGACGGTCGCCGTTACGTCGCGCAGCGCGTACAGCTTCTTATCCGCCGGCGCCACGTTCTGCGTCTGGCCGACGATGGACATGCCGGCGTATTCCACGGCGTGCAGGAACTCCTCCGGGGACAGCTGCACGCGGAAGCCCGGAATGGATTCCATCTTGTCGATGGTGCCGCCCGTAAAGCCGAGGCCTCTGCCGCTCATCTTGGCGATGGGCACGCCGCATGCCGCCGCGATGGGCGCCACGATGAGGGACGTCTTGTCGCCCACGCCGCCCGTGCTGTGCTTGTCGACCTTGATGCCCTTGATATCGGACAGATCCATGGTCTGGCCGGAATGCAGCATGGCGTCCGTCAGGATGAAGGTTTCCCGGCGGGTCATCCCGTTCAGGCAGATCGCCATGAGCAGCGCGGACGTCTGGTAGTCGGGGATGGAACCTTCGGTGACCCCGCTCACGAACCCGCGGATCTGCTCTTCGGACAGCTCCTGGCCGGTCTTTTTGGTTTCGATGGTCTCGATCATGTCGAACATGGCGGTATTCTCCTTCTATTTCAGTATGTCCGCGAGGAACGATTCGCCGATGGCAGGCCGTTCTTCGATGCCCAGGTATTCGAGGCAGGTGCAGGCGATGTCCGCGAAGCTCTTCCTCGTGCCCAGATCCATGCCCTCCTTCACGGGCTTGCCCATGATGAGCATGGGCACGTGCTCCCGCGTGTGGTCCGTGCCGTGCGCCGTCGGATCGTTGCCGTGGTCCGCCGTGAAGATGAGGATGTCTTCTTCTTTGAGCGCGGCCAGCAGTTCGGGCACCCGCGCGTCGAACTCCATGATGCAGTCCGCATAGCCCTGCACGTCGCGCCTGTGGCCGTATTTCGCGTCGAAATCGACGAGGTTGACGAACAGCAGGCCTTCAAAATCCGCAGCCAGCGCCTGGATCGTACGGTCGACGCCGTCCATGTTGTTCTTCAGGTGAACGCCCAGATCGACGCCGTACCGGTCGAAGATGTCGGAGATCTTGCCGACGGTCGCGGAGACCTGTCCCGCGTCCTGCACCATGTTCAGGAGCGTGCGCTGAGGCGGCTTCACCGAGTAGTCCTTGCGGTCGGACGTGCGCTCGCGCTTGCCCTCCGCGTTCTTTTTATAAGGTCTCGCGATGACCCTGCCGCAGGCCCAGTCGCCCTGCAGCATCTCGCGGGCGATCTCGCAGTACCGGTACAGCTCTTCCAGAGGCACGACGTCCACGTTGCAGGCGATCTGGAAGACCGAGTCCGCTGACGTGTAGACGATGGGCTTGCCGGTAGCTTCGTGCTCGTCACCCAGTTCCTCGATGATGACGGTGCCGGAAGCCGGATAATTGCCGATGACTTCCCTGCCGATCCGTTCCTGATACGCCTCGATGAATTCCTTCGGGAACCCGTCCGGATAGGTCTTGAACGGCACCTCGGTATACAGGCCCGCGATCTCCCAGTGCCCCGTGGTCGTATCCTTGCCGGTGGACATCTCCGCCATCCGCGCAAAACTCGCCTTCGGGGAGGCGGCCTTCGGCACAGCCGGGTTCACCCCTTCGATGTTGCCGATGCCCAGTTCGATGAGGTTTTGAGGATGGAAATCCTTCACGTGCTCCGCGATGTGGCCCAGCGTATCAGAGCCTGCATCCGTATACTTCGCCGCATCGGGCAGTTCGCCCACG
>JAIKZT010000075.1 GCA_024682015.1 Clostridia bacterium | reverse complement strand
TCCTTGGCCGAGATCAGCGGCGCGTCGGAAGCGTCGAGCCCGATGACGTCCTCGATCTCCTGCTTGGCTTCTTCAGGCCGCGCGGAAGCCAGGTCGATCTTGTTGATGACCGGCACGATCTCCAGATCTTCGTCGAGCGCCAGGTACACGTTTGCCAGTGTCTGAGCCTCCACGCCCTGCGTTGCGTCCACGATGAGCACGGCGCCCTCGCAGGCGGCCAGGCTTCTGGAAACCTCGTAGTTGAAGTCCACGTGGCCCGGCGTGTCGATGAGGTTGAAGATGTATTCGTTGCCGTCCTTGGCGTTGTAGACGAGGCGGCTCGTCTGCAGTTTGATGGTGATGCCGCGCTCGCGTTCCAGGTCCATGTTGTCGAGGAACTGCTCCTTCATGTCGCGTTTGGCCACGCTGCCGGTGTTCTCCAGCAGCCGGTCGGCCAGCGTGCTCTTGCCGTGGTCGATGTGCGCGATGATGCAGAAATTGCGGATGTATTTCTGATAGTCGTTCATAATTCTTTTCCTTGTCTACGTGGTCCTGTCCGCAAGCCATGAGCCTCCTTGCGGCTACCCCTTCAGCCTTCTGATGGCGTTTAATGTCCAATTCGCCTGCGGGGGTCTATTCGCAGTTCATTTAAAAAATCCATACACGTATGATTAATCATATTATTATATCATAAATAAGAAGCCTCCGCAAAAAAGCAAAAACCCGGGAGACACTCCGGGTTTTTATCGCATTTAACTTATGCGGGTGTGGGGACGGGTGAGATTACTGTGCCTTAGCCTTGTTGAAGGCCTTGGTAAGTCTCGAAACCTTTCTGGAAGCCGCGTTCTTGTGGATGGTTCCCTTGGAAGCAGCCTTCATAAGTTTCTTTTCTGCCAGTGCAAGCTTTTCCTTGGCCGCATCGAAATCGTTAGCGGAGAGGGCTCTCTCAAAACCCTTGATGATGCCCTTCAGGCTGTTCTTGACGCGTCTGTTGACCGCCGTCTTCTTCTCGATGATGCCAATTCTTTTCTTAGCAGACTTGATATTTGCCATTCTTATTCACCCCACTTTACAAAATATCACCCGTATAGTATACAGATACATCCGCAGAAATGCAAGCACAATTTCTAACGAATGATGAGATATTTGCAGATGGATGCACGGGTGATGTTCTTCGTAACGTATACGGGCTTATCCTGATACGTGCAGTAGACGCGGATGACCATCAGAGCCGGGTCACCCTCCTTTTCGCCCAAAAGTTTCGCCTCTTCCGCGGTGAGCAGAACAGGCTCCAGAATGCTCCGGACGCAGGTGAAGTCCACGTTCAGGCTCTTTCGCATGTACTCGGCGAACGTGCCGACCGTTTCAGTCTCTTCCGGCAGAGAACCAAACTCCAGATTGAGGTAGCGATTCTCGATCGCCGCGATCGTATCGTCGTTGAACACGCGCAGCTGCCGGTTGACCCCCACGATCGTTCCCGCCGGAACGCCCAGGAACTGGGACATGTAGGAGCTGCAGGGCTCCAGGTGATTGTCGATCAGCAGATGGCGCCCGCCCAGCTTTTCCGGATACGTCAAAGAGATAAACTCCTCCGGCTGCGCAGGGTTCGCGACAAATGTTCCCGCGCCGTGCTTTCTTTCCAGCATGCCCTTCTGCGCCAGCTGCTGGAACGCCTGCCGCACCGTCGCGCGACTGACGTTCAGCTTTTCGGACAATTCCTGTTCCGTGGGGATCTGGTCCCCTACCCGCCATTCGCCGCTTCGGATCTTATCGGACAGGAACGTCTCGACCTGATAATACAGAGAAATGCCCGGCTCTTTGCTCAATGCGCCCTTGATATCGGATATTTGGATCTTCATACACACACCTTGTTACAAAACAGTGCCATTATTCTATCATATCTGCAGAGTTGGCCGCAAGTGTTCGAAAAAAGGCCGTCTGATGCTGAGACGGCCTTAAGCGGAGGAAAAAAATCAGAAATCACCCGCAGTATTGTTCAGCTTTGTCAAACAAGGCTTTCTTCGCTGCGTCAAGCGCTTCCGTACGCTCGGCATAGCCGCCCTCGAAATCCGCCAGATGCTCCCGCATTTCCGCGGCCATCCGCAGCGTTTCCGCCGGAGACGGCGCGCCGTAGCAGTGATCCTTGCCCTCTACGGAACGCCTCGCGGAAAGAGCTTCCTGGATCCGCTCCGTATCCCAGGAGATGACCCGGCCGATCTCATCGAGAGAAGCCTTTTCCATCACTTCCTTCGTGATGTCCGTGCACTTCAGCCCATTGTTGTACGTCGCCTGCACGCACTTGCCCACGATGCCGTGCGCGGAACGGAACGGCAGTCCCTCTTCCTTCACGAGCGCATCGGCCAGCTCGGTGACCGTGCAGAAGTTCTGGTTGACCCGCTCCATGTTCTGGGGTTTGAACTTCGAGGACAGGAGCGTATCCTTCATCAGGTGAAGGATCGCTTCCAGCTGCAGAGAGGCATCCCAGTAATAGTGCAACGTCTCGCCCGCGCCTTCCCGGCTGTGGATGAAAGCGGTGCCCTTCAGCGCCATGAAGATGTCCACGTAACCGGCTGCCAGATGGGCGCTCTTGGCGCGGATGTATTCCAGCGCCGCAGGATTCTTCTTCTGAGGCATGATGGAGCTGCTTGCCGCCATGGAATCGGACACTTCCATGTAGGCAAACTCGTCCATAGTCCACTGATACATGTCCGTCGCCATGCGGGACAGCGTGGAGGCCAGGATGGAGAAGTCCGCCATGATCTCCAGCAGATAATCCCTCGTAACGACCGCGTCCATCGTGTTGTGAACGGGACCATAGAAGCCCAGATCCTTCGCCGTGATCTGTCTGTCCAGGGGGAAGGACGTGCCGAAGGACGCGCCGGAACCCAGAGTGCAGTAGTTCATTCTGTCATAAGCCGCCAAGAGCCTCTGCACGTCCCGTTCGAGCGCTTCCGCGATCGCGCTGAAATAGTATCCGAGCGTAATGGGCTGGGCGGGCTGCATATGCGTATACCCGGTCATCACCTGATCCGCGTACTTCTCCGCGAATTCCAGCAGCGTGTGCTGCAGGTCCAGGACCAGAGGGATCATGTTGACGAGATTATCGCGCACGTTCATACGGGCGAGCGTGGAGCCGAGGTCGTTTCTGGAGCGGCCTGTGTGAAGCTGTCCGCCGATCTCCTTTCCGACCCGGTTGATGATGTTCCGCTCGAAATTGGCGTAATAATCGTCCTCTTCCTTCCAGATCTGCACGGAAGACGGCCCCTCCGCGTTCATGTCCAGCAGACAGCGGACGAGGGCCTTCGCCGTGTCGTCGCTGATGATCCCCTGCTTGGAGAGCATCATGGCATGGGTCAGGTTCATCTGGATCTGATTATAGAAGGATAATCTGTTGTCGTCGTCGATGTAGGGCTGGATCAGATACTTGTAATACATCTCCGAAGGCGGCATCGTTAAACGTTCACGCATAAGTTAAACCTCTTTTATCGCTTTCTTTTTCATGAGGAAGATCCAGACAAAATCGACTGCGCCGATGGCAAGTCCGATCAGGTCCGTCATCGTTCCGGCGGCGATCAGGCAGATGCTGGCAGCCAGGAACAGACCCATCTGGACAAGATTCAGTTTTGTTTTGAAATAATGACCCTGCAGCGCAAAGCAGAGCATGAGGCATCCCAGGACGGCCGACGTCAGCGTCAGGGCGATGGCGCCGAAGCTGCCCTCACCCAGCAGGGACGGTCCGTAGCAGAACGCGTACGGCACGATGAAGGCGGTAATACCCACTTTACAGGCAGTAAACGCGATCTTCATCGGGGAATCCTGCGCGATGCTGGCTGCGGCATAAGCGGCCATGGCGACCGGCGGGGTGATCGCGGAGATAGCCGCGAAGTAGAAGATGAACATGTGAGCCGCCAGCGGGGTCAGGCCCATGGTGGTCAGCGCCGGAGCCGTGATCGCGGCGCAGATCATGTACGAGGCGGTCGTCGGAAGCCCCATGCCCAGCACGACGCAGCAGACCATGGTCAGGATGAGCGCCAGCCAGAGCTGCCCCTGTGCCAGCGTGATGATCGCGGTCGCGAACTTCAGGCCAGTGCCTGTCAGAGACAGGACGCCGATGACGATGCCGGCAGTACCGCAGGCGGAAACGACGCTTACCGCGTTGAAGGCGCCTTTGGAAAACGCATCACACACGCCTTTCGGGCTCATGCGGGTCTCCTTGTTGGGCATCGATACGAGGAAGCAGGTCAGCATGCCCCAGAGCGCCGCGCGAATGGTGGACGTGTTGAAGACCGTCAGGCAGACGATGAGCACGACCAGCGGCAGGAGCAGATACCCTTCCTTCTTCATGATCACCTTCAGTTTTGGCACCTTATCCTCCGGCAGCCCCTTCAGGTCGTTTTTGACCGCTTCCAGGTCGATCATCACGAAGACCGTCAGGAAATACAGGATCGCCGGGATGAGAGCCGCGCCGATGATGCGCTTGTACGCCACGCCGATCAGCGCCGACATGATGAAGGCGGCGGAACCCAGAATGGGCGGCATGATCTGTCCGCCCGTGGAAGCCGTCGCTTCTACGGCGCCGGCAAAATGGGGCTTGTACCCGGTATCCTTCATCATGGGGATGGTGAGGCTGCCCGTCGACACGACGTTGGCGACGGAATTGCCGGAGACCGTGCCGAACAGCGCGGAAGAGATGACGGCGACCTTTGCGGGACCGCCTCTGTATTTGCCGGCAAGCCCCAAGGCGCTCTGCATGAAGAAGTTGCCCGAACCGGACTTATCCAGGAACGCGCCGAACACGATGAACAGAAAGACCATCGAGGCGGAAGCGCTCATCGGGGTGCTGAAAATGCCGTCCAGGCTGATCATGAAGCTGAAAATGCGCTGCCAGGTAAAGCCCCTGTGGCCGAGCATGCCCGGAATGTAGCGGCCAAACCGCGCATACAGCAGGAAGATGATTGCGATGCATGGAAGGATGTTCCCGCAGGTCCTGCGGCAGATCTCCAGGACGAGCAGCACCATGACAACGCCTACGATCACATCTCCCGTCGTTGGCCGTACGCCGATGCGGTAGTACAGATCCTGCAGGTTCATGATGATGTACACGACGCATGCCCAGACTGCGGCCATGAACAGCCAGTCGTACCAGGGCACCTTCGTGCGGCTCGACGATTTGAACATGCAGTTCGTCGCAAAGCAGAGCGTAAACCCGAAGGCAACGTGTCCGCAGTAAAGGATCCACGGATTGGTCGGAGAGATCGCGAGACAGTAAATGTGGAAAAGCGTCATCGCAAGTCCGACGAAATAAAACAGTTTCTTTTCCCAGCCTTCGAGCGTTCGCTTGGGAAGGCCTTCATTTTCCAACTCTTCGAGAGTCTTTTCGCGCTTTGGCTTTCTGTTGAAAAGTGACATGGGTCTTCTCCTGAAACTGGTGCAGAGGCTTACGCCTCTGCACCGGGATGTACGGGATTATCTGTGGGTGTTAGTCGATCGGCATGCCGGCATCGGGAACCGCGATACCCTGCTCCACATAGTACTGGTAGGCGCCGGGGTGCAGCGGAGTCGTTGCGGTGTCGATCTTTTCGATCTTGGAATCCTTCAGGCCCTGGTCGACGTTGACCAGATCGTCGTGATACTCGAAGATCTCCTTGGTCATCTCGTAAACGAGCGTGTCGGGCAGATCCTTATCGACATACAGCAGCTGATACAGGGCGATGGCATCGTAATCTTCGGTCAGATCCTCATAGTCGCCTGCAGCGATGGTGCTCCAGCCCCAATAGCTCTTTTCGGCCTTGATCTTGGCCATTTCCTCATCGGTGAACCGGATGAACTTCAGCTCGTTCGTGGTCTGCAGGTCCGTAAGGGCCGGAGACGGATTGCCGTTGACGATGAAGATGCAATCGAGCGTACCGTCGCGGAAGCCGTCCTTCTGGGCGTCAGCCGTCAGCGGGGAATAGCTCTTCGGGGTCAGGCCGAAGAAGTCGATGAGTTCTGTCGCGATCAGGTCGGAAGAAGAACCGGGAGAACCGGCCGCAACGTTCATGCCGTTGATGTCCGCCAGCGTGTTGACCGGGCTGTCCGCTCTGGTCACGATGTAGAAATAAGAGCACCACAGCGGAGCGACCGTTCTGTGATTGCGCATCTCGTGGGTGGCCCAGCCTTCGTTATTCCAAGCCTGCATGGCTGCCCACGCGGTGATGAGGCCCATTTCCGCATCGCCCTGGTCCATCAGTTCCAGGTTGGTCTGCGGTCCGCCGGTAACTTCGACGGCAACATCCAGGCCGGGAATGTGCTCATTGAAGAGCTTTGACAGGCCGCCGCCTACGACGTAGGACGAGCCGCCGATGGAAGAAGTACCCATGGACAGGTACAGGGTATCCTTCTGTCCGGTGATGGGCAGTTCCTCGGCCGGTTCAGCCGGAGCTGCGGGTTCGCTGGTTTCCGCGGGCTGGCTCGGTTCGGCTGGCGCAGCGGGTTCATTGCTGCTGCTCGTGCAGGCTGCCAGGCAGAAGATCATGGCCATGGCCAGGAGCAGGCTAACGATTTTTTTCATGTTGTCCTCCTTACATTACGCTCAGAACACTATCCACTTTGTACTTTTTTATGACATCCGGGTCAAATTCCAAGCCCAGTCCCGGTTCGTCGACTGGCCTTAAAACGCCCGGCCTGACATTCATCTTTTCCTTGGAAGGCGCCATCAGCTCGTCGAAGAGCACCTGATTTTCCCTTCCCGCTTTCCAGAACTCGATGAAGGGCGTGTTGGGGAAGCAGGCGCCGATCGTCACGTGCAGTTCCGGGATGCTGTGCGGCGCCAGCGGCACGTTCCGCAACTGGCAGATCCCCGCGATCTTGATCATTTCCGTGATCCCGCCGACCCTCGTCAGATCCGCGTTCACGTATTTACAGCCCGCTTCGATGATGCGGTTCACGCTCCACTTATGGTACTCCGTCTCGCCGCAGCAGATCGGCACGTTCGTCCGCGAGCAGAGCTCCTTCAGGGCGATCGTATCGTCCGGCGCGAGGGGTTCCTCCAGCCATCCGATGCCGATCGGTTCAACGCCTCTCGCGAATTCCAGCGCCTCGTTGAACGTCCAGGCTTCGTTCGCGTCCACCAGGAGCATGATGTCGTCTCCGATGAGTTCCTTGACCTTTGCGACGCGCTTTACATCCTCACGGACGGGCAGCCGGCCGACCTTCATCTTGACCGCCTTGAAATTCATGGCCTTGTATTCCAGAAACTCATCCGCCAGCATCTGAATGTCGTTCTCACCGATATTCGCGTAATACCCGCCGCTAGCGTAGCAGGCCACCTCGTCCCGATACTGCCCTATCATCTTGTAGACAGGCATGCCGTAGGCCTTGCCGGCCAGATCCCAGAGGGCCATGTCCACTGCGGAGATCGCGCGGACTGGAGCACCCATGCGGCCTATCCTCGTAGTGTCCCGGAAAAGCTTCTTCCAGATGTATTCGCGTTTGAACGGATCCTCTCCGATGATCATCGGCAGCACGACGCGATCGAGCGTATACTTCAGATAATCCTCTTCGGACTGGTTCGCGGCGGACATGCCGGTTATGATGGAATGCCCCGTAACGCCTTCATCCGTATAGATCTCCGTAATGATGGCACCCCTTCCATAGATGACCCGAACAGCGTTGGATTCAATGGTGTTGCTTCGCCTGTACAGCAGTGTTGTCTTCGCGCCGGTAATGACCATAAGCAGCCTCCTTTGGAGAAAATTTGGTATGTTTGTTCTATCGTACTGTTGTCCGTACCTTTTGCGATATAAGAATATATCATTATTATCTTTGTGTCAATACGATAATTTATTAAATATTCAAATTGTTCCGCAAAACAAAAGGAGGCTCTGCGGCCTCCTCTGTTTTGTTTGAAGTTACCTGTCATGTCCCGAACCGTTTACCTCAGCCTCTTATCCGCCTTTGCCGCCATCTTCGTTCCGGCGCTCTGGAAAATCTGCACAAGGATCACGAGCAGGATGACGGCGGCATACATGATCAGGTACTGATAGCGGTAATAACCGTAGTTGATCGCGATCTTGCCCAGTCCCCCGCCCCCAATGATGCCGGACATGGCTGAATACCCGAGGATCGTGGTGAGCGCGATCGTAAAGCTGTTTAAAAGAGACGGCACGCACTCGGGCACCATCACTTTGCTTACGATCTGCCAGGGAGAGGCGCCCATGGACTGCGCCGCTTCGATGATGTTCGGGTCAAGCTCGCGCAGATCGCCCTCCACGAGCCTGGCGACGTACGGAAACGCGGCGACGACCAGCGGCACGATGGTCGCCTTTGTGCCGACAGCCGTGCCGATCAGGAGGCGCGAAAGCGGAAAGACCATGATCATCAGGATCAGGAACGGTACGGAGCGCAGCAGGTTGATGAAGCCGTTCAGCAGATGCAGCACGTTCGCGGGAAGCGGCCGCACGCCGTCCTTCTCCCCGGCTACGAGCAGCACGCCCAGCGGCAGGCCGATGACGCACGCCAGCAGCGTGGCCAGCACGGTAATGTAGACGGTCTCCCAGATCGCGAAGGGGATCTCGGTCTTCAGGCAGAGAACGGCCGCCTCGATCTGCTCCTGCGTAAACACGTTATGAAACATCGTCCGTCACCTCCTCCACGCTGACGTTTTCAAAGGATGTAAGAAATTTCGCGGCCTCGTACAGATCCGCTTCCTGAAGCCCTATGAGCGTAGTCCCGTACACGTCTCCGGAAAGCCGCCTGGTATTAGCCTCCAGCACCGTCGCGATGATACCCTTTTCCCGGGCCATGGTCGCCACCAGCGGCAGGCTCGTCGCGGAGGACTCCCGGAAGATGATCCGAAGCCTCCTGTCCCTGTCCGACAGGGATACTCGCCTGTCGGTGAATCCGGGGAAGACGAGCCGTTTGCCGGCATCGGACCGCGGGGAAGCGAGAACTACGGACGCGGGACCCTGTTCAACCACCCTTCCGCCGTCCAGGATCGCCACGCTGTCGCATATCTCCTCCACGACGCTCATCTGGTGCGTGATCACCACGACGGTGATCCCCAGCGTCTCGTTGATATCCCGGATCAGGCGCAGGATCTGCAGCGTCGTGCCGGGGTCCAGAGCGGACGTCGCCTCGTCGCATAGGAGCACTTTGGGATCGGTCGCAAGGGCCCGCGCGATGGCAACGCGCTGTTTCTGTCCGCCAGAAAGCTGCGCGGGATAAGCCTCCGCTTTGTCCGGCAGGTCGACCAGCGCCAGAAGTTCCTTCGCTTTTTTGACCGCCCGCGCCTTCGGCAGCCCCGCCAATTCCATGGGAAAACACACGTTTCCAAGGCAGTCTCGCTGCATCAGCAGATTGAACTGCTGAAAGATCATAGCGATCTGGCGGCGCGCGGCCCGAAGCCCCGCGGCAGACAGATTTCCGAGGTTCTGCCCGTCCACGTAGACGTCGCCGGACGTGGGGCGCTCCAGCATGTTGATGCAGCGCACCAGCGTGGATTTGCCGGCGCCGGACTGCCCGATGATGCCGAAGATGCTGCCCTTTTCGATGCGGATGTTCACGTCATGCAGGGCATCGACCGCAAGGCCGCCTGAAATGAACGTTTTGCTCAGATTGCGGATCTCGATCATGGCAGGCCTCTATTTCAGCGCGTCCAGTGTGCTCTGGCGGCCGCCGTACAGCCCCATGGGCTCGACGTGGATGGCGCCCACCGATACGATGTGCGTGCCCTGCTGCTTGTTGAAATCGTCCAGATACGGCACGTGCTGGAAGAAATTAGCGGTTACCGTGCCGTCTTCCACGACGGTGTTGGGCACGACGTAATCCTGATATTCCTGGATGTCGAGCGCGATGTTCTTCTGCGCGAGGATCTCCTTCGCGATAGCCAGGATCTCCGCGTGGGGCGTGGGGCTGGCTGCCACGGAGATCGTTGACCCCGCCAGCGCCGCGTAATCCACGCTGCTGTCGAAACCGTCCGTCGGGGCATCCACGACGCTGACCACGGAACCCGCGTAGGTCTCTTCGATAAACGCGGCCACCTGCTCGCTTTCCAGGGCGGCGGCAAGCGCTTTTACGGCATCGCTGTTTTCATTGCCTTCCTTCACGGCCAGGATGTTGCCATAGGCGGAGGCGGATCCTTCGATGAGCAGGGAGTCCGCCGTCGGATTGAGCCCGGCAGAGAGCGCATAGTTGCTGTTGATGACTGCGTAATCCAGATCCTTCAGCAGATTGGGCAGCTGAGCGGCCTCGGCTTCGACGATCTCGACGCCATAGGGGTTTTCCGCGATGTCGTTCTTCGTAGCCGTAATGCCGGCTCCCGCCTTCAGCGTGATGATGCCGTTTGCTTCGAGCAGCAGCAGCGCTCTGGCTTCGTTGGTGGTATCGTTGGGAACGCCGATCCTGATGGAAGCGGAAGTGCCGCCGCAGGCGGTGAGCCCGAAAACAAAAGCTGTGATAAGCAGAATGGCGATGATCTTTTTCATGTTGAATACCTGTATCCTTTCGTTAACTCTGAATGATCTCTGACTGGTGATTTCATGCCGAAGGCATAAAAATAGCGGAGAGCCAGAAGGCTCTCCGCGCCAATTGCGTCTCTGTATGGTACTACCGGTAAAATACCACCGTTAAGATGCCCGTCGGAAAGCGTCTGACTTCAGATCCATGCAAACATCGCACATGGCCATCGCCATGTGCATGGGCATCATCATGCTGTTGTTTGCGAAAATGTGAGTCATGTTCTCTCCGTTCGTGTATGCGTCAGGAAATGATGCATCTACTGTAGCATCTCCCGCCAAGAGTTGTCAACCCCAATTATTAAATTATTTTTGCTCGTATGTTTCATATGTTTCGGTAAATTAAAACGACCGCCACATAATGGGCGGTCATATGAGATCGAGCCGAAGATGATGCGGCAGGCTAAGCGCCGGGCGTCTGTGTCCTGCCCTTCCACCTGCGCCACGTATCGGCCAAGTTCTCGTGCTGCACGTCGCGGGCCTTGAAACGGCAGAGTTTGAAGACGGCCTGCATCACGTAGGACATGCTGGCGACAGCGAACACCGTGCCCCAGCCGTACGGCGCCCCCATCAGAATACCCAGCACGAAGACGCAGAATTCGATGCAAAAGCGTACGATGCCGATGTTGACCTTCGGAAACTTCTTTCCGAGCACGACCATGAGCGTATCCCGCGGGCCGCAGCCCAGCCCGGGGCTCATGTAGACGACGGTGCCCAGCGATACGAGCACCTCGCCTGCCAGCAGGTACAAAATGCCCTGCGGCAATGCCCTGGCGGCGGGAAGGAAGCAGGCATGAAGCTGCCAGAAATCGACCGTTTTGCCGATCAGCACCGCGTTGAACAGCGTGCCGATGCCGATCTTGCCCTTCAGTACGAGATCGAGCGCGATGATCACGAAGCTCACGATCACCGAGCACGTGCCGTAGATCAGCCCCGTGCGCATCGAAAGACCCGTCTGGAACGTTTCCCAGGCGCCTATGCCGATGGCCTTTGCCTGCACGCAGACATAGGTGCCGGTGCCGGAGATGATGAGACCCACCATGCAGATGAGCCAACGCTTGAAATACTCTTTTGCCATGGATGCCTACTTCAGGATGCTCTGGAATTCCCTCACGCGCTGCGCCATGTCCTCCGCGGAGAACACCGCGTTGCCCGCCACGAACACGTCCACGCCGGCAGCCTTCAGGTCCGCCGCGTTCTTCAGGTTGACCCCGCCATCGAGTTCGATGAGGAAGTTCAGCCCTTTCTCCCTGCGGACCTTATCCAGATCGCGGATCTTCTGCCAGGTCGTCTCGATGAACTTCTGGCCCCCGAAGCCCGGATTGACGGACATGAGCAGCACCATATCCAGATCGGGCAGGATGTAGTCCAAAACGGACAGGGACGTGGCCGGGTTCAGCGCGACGCCCGCTTTTTTGCCCAGCGCCTTGATCTGCTGGACCGTGCGGTGCAGATGCAGGCAGGCTTCCTCGTGCACGACGAGATACTCCGTCTGGGGAAGCGCAAACTCCTCCAGGCAGAGCTCCGGGCGGACGATCATCAAGTGGATGTCCAGCGGCAAGCTCGTGGCTGCGGCTATGCTGCGCACTACGGGCTGCCCGAACGTGATGTTGGGAACGAAGCTGCCGTCCATGACATCCAGATGGACGAAGTCGGCACCTCCCTCTTCCAGCTTCTTCAGCTGCGTTTTCAGATCCGCAAAGTCAGCCGTCAGAATGGACGGGGACAGATAAGCCATGATACTACTCCTGTTTTCAGTACTTTTCCATGCGCTGCAGCGTCTGCAGCATGTCGCGGTAAGAGGCGTAGCGCCTCCTGCTGATCTTTTTTTCTTCCGCTGCTTTCGATACCGCGCAGTCCGGTTCGTCCAGATGCCGGCAGTTATCGAAGCGGCAGCGCCCTATATACGGGGCGAATTCGGGGAAGAAATGCTGCAGCTGCGCCTCTTCCACCTCGCCGAGCTCAAAGCTCGTAAAACCCGGCGTGTCGAACAGCCGAAAGCCGTCCGCCAAAAACAGCTGCGTGTGGCGGGTCGTGTTCTTGCCGCGCATCGTCTTGCGGGAGATCTCGCCCGTTTCGCTGGCCGCGCGCTGCAGGAGCAGATTCGCCAGAGACGATTTGCCCACGCCGGAAGGCCCGGCGAGCGCCGCCTGCGTGCCCTGCAGGAAGTCTTTGAGAGGCTCAAGCCCCTCGCCCGTCTTCGCGCTGACGATGAACACGGGATAGATGGGGCCGTACACGTTGCGGAAGCGCTGCAGCAGCGCGGGATCGCCGATGTCCGCCTTGTTGACGCAGATGGCGATGCGACTGCCCATCTTCTCCGCCATGACGCAGAAGCGGTCGAGCAGCGGAAAACTGGGCTCCGGCTCCTTCGCGGCCGCTACGAGCACCATGGTCTCCACGTTGGCGACGGGAGGCCGCTCGAACGCGTTGAGCCGCGGCAGAATGCGGTCCACGAACCCGCTGCCCTCGTCTGCGGGCGGCGTAAACTCCACCCTGTCTCCCGCCAGCGGCGTGATCCCCTGCAGCCGGAAAAGCCCGCGGCCCCGGCATTCGTGCAGGATGGGTTCTTCGCCTTCGGCCGGCTCACAGCCGTCCTCCAGCACGTAGTAAAAGCCCCCTATTCCCTTGATGATGGTGCCTCGCAGGGACGCCATCAGTTGACGGCTCCCGTATCGAAGTTGACGTCGTATTCGTAGACCAGCGCGTTGTCGAAGAACACGAGGATCTTGCCTTCGCCCACGCCCTGCAGGGACAGAGTCTCGCCCTCGTTCGTCTTGCTGCGCTGGATTTGATTGTATGGCGTGTACGCGCCTTCCGCGTCGGACACGGTGACCGTCATGATCAGCTCGTCGTTGACCGCGGGCGAATAGTCGATCCAGATCGAAACGACGCCCGCGGCGATACCGGGTTCCTCGCCCTGAGAAGGATCGGGGTCTTCG